>JAFGOJ010000122.1 GCA_016926575.1 Anaerolineae bacterium
AGCAATCTCCTCATCGCGTTTTGGGGATTGCCCCCGATTTCTCGGGGACAGGCTTCGGGCGCTAACGCGCCCTCGCAATGACCCGCCGGCGGGAAGGCTGGGCAGTTGCGACTCCCTTGAAAAAGCTCGTTTCACCGCCTGGGCGATTCAGGCGGGCACGCTGCGGCGGCAGTTTCTCGAACCCTGAGCACGAGTAGGGTGCCCACCAATACCACGGCGGCTGAGATGAGGAAGAGCACCGGGTAACCCAGGTACGCGCCGGGGCGTAGGGCGTTGATCCCGTCGATCAGCGGGCCGCCCAGCCGTGCGGCGGCACTCGCCCCGGCCGTCGCCAGGTTGCTCAGTCCCAGGTACTTGCCTGCCTCGTGTTGGGGGATCAGGTCGGTGGCCCAGGCCCAGTTGACGCTGACGAAGATGCCGGTGCCGATGCCGATCAGCGCGCCGAAGACGAGTACCGCGGTGACGTCGTGGGCGAAGGTGAGGAGGAAGATGCCCAGGGTGATCACTGCGCCGGCCAGCAGGTTCAGCCGCCGCCGCCCGAAGCGGTCGGAGAGCAGGCCGGCCGGGAAGACGAGCAGCGTCAGCGGCAGGCCGATCGCGGCCAACAGGTTGCCGGTGACCTCGGCGGGGTTGGGCGCTGCGAGCACGTCGCGGATGAAATACTGGGCGAAACTCTGCACCGCGTAGATGCCCAGGAGGATCAGCAGGCGCGAGACGAGCAACCTGGCGTAGTCCGGGTAGCGGCGCAGGTCGGCGCGAAAGATGGTGCGAAAGCCGGGCGTCTCCGAGGCCGCGCCGGGCCCGCGCTGCTCCTTGGTGGTCAGCAGCGTGACGGCGGCGCTGGCCGCCAGCACCGCGCCAATGACGAAGAAGGCGAGCACGGCGTTGCCGTCGCCCATCAGTTGGCCTGCCACGAGCGACGCTACGACCAGGCCCAGCATGTCGAACAGGTTCTTGACGCCGGAGGCCAGCCCGCGCTGTTCCTCGGGCACCAGGTCGGGAATCAGCCCTTGGGCCGGGCCGTGGGCGCAGTTCGAGGCGAATTGGAGAAGTAAGTAGGCAGCGAGCAGGCCGGGAAATCCGCCAACGAGCGCCATGCCGGTCAGAATGGCCAGGTCGAGCAGCACGCCGCCCAGCATCCAGGGCCGGCGGCGGCCCCAGCGGGTGTGGATGGAGTCGCTCAACGCGCCGGAGAGGGGCTGGATGATCATCGCCAGGATCAGCCCGATGAAGGTCATCACGCCCAGGTAGGTGTTCTTGAGTGCCTCCGGCACGAAGTTGAGCAACAGGGCCGGGAGGACGATTGGATGGAGGGCGTTCCACATAAAGGACAGTCCGAACCAATAGACGTTCATCGTCACGTGGGTGCGAATTCTCATCATTCCTCCTGGAGGCGATAGATGTTCTGCTCCGAAAATAGCCGACGTTATGGCTCCCGCCGGGTCCGTGACCCGCGCCGAGCGGGCGTCACGCTGGAAGCGTGACCTACATTTTCGTCCATTGGTTGTGAGCGAAAGCGATCATGGCCTCTGTTCCGATGGGTAAGGAGTTATGATACCATCGATTGTGTTGCAAGGGAAACCGCCCTGCTACCGGCTGCCGCGCCGGGTGGGGGTTGGGGTGCTGTGGGCGGCGCTGGCAGGCCGGGAACGCTCCTTTGCCCGCGACGCACAGGTCGCGCTGACGGGGCTGTGCCCGCCGCTGGCGGTGGTGGGAGCGGAGCACGTCCCGGCGCGTGGGCCGTGCCTGGTGATGTGCAACCATTACAGCCGGGAGGGGTTCGCGGCGTGGTGGATCGCGCTGGCGATTGGGGCGGCGGTGGCCGCGCAGCGCGCCCCAGGTGCCGATCCGGAGACGCACTGGGTGATGACCGCCGCGTGGACCTTTCCCGACAGTCCGTGGCGGCGGCGGTATCTGACGCCGTTGACGCGCTGGGCATTCCGGCGCGTGGCGCGGGTGTACGGGTTCGTCACCATGCCGCCGATGCCGCCCGCCCCGCACGAGGTCGCTGCGCGGGCGGCGGCGGTGTTGCAGACCGTGCGTATGGCGCGCCGCCTGGCGCGCACGGGTGGAATGGTCGGGTTGGCGCCGGAGGGGATGGACGTGCCGGGGGGCGTGGGCGAACCGCCCGCAGGCGTGGGGCGGTTCGTCGCGCTGCTGGTCGAGGCGGGGCTGCCGGTGCTGCCGGTGGGCGTGACAGAGGCGTGTGGGCGGTTGCAGGTGGCGTTCGGCGCGCCGTTCGTGCCTCACGTTCCGGCGGAGCGGGCGGAGCAGGACCGGGCCGTCGCAGCACAGGTGATGGGGGCGATTAGGGAGTCGGAGCGGGCGGCCATTGTCAGCGGCAAGTAGAGCGTGTATGACGAGCCGGCAGTTAGGTCGGCGTCGCGCACCAGGCGGACGACGTTATAGATGCGGATGGCGTCACCCTGCGGGCCGTGGCCGGTGGGGTAGTTGGCGGGATCGCCCTGTTTGGGATCGCTGCGCTGGGCACCCGCGCCGTGCACGTCGATCCAGGCGCCGTTCATGTAGCCTAGCGCGCGCCCAAAGGCGACGTAGGCAGCGCTGCCCCCGCCCACTATATTGGCGTGGGTGGTGCTCGACCAGTAATAGGCGTAGTCGGGTTGGCCGGCCTCGTTGGTGATGAGGGTGGCGTTGAAGAGCGGGTTGATAGCGGCGGAGTTGGTCGTGTCGGGCGAGCGTCCGTAGTCAACGATGCTTTGCAACTCCTTGGCGTTGGGCAGCCGCCAGTCGCTGTAGCCGAGATAGTTGGCCTCATTTTGCGCCTCGACCCAAGCCAGGGCTTCTTCCCAGTTCATCCCCGTGCCGCTATCGTCCTGGGCCCACATCAGGCCGGTGGCGGCGTCTGTGAGGGTGCCATCGCCGTTGTCGACGAAGTCGTTCTGGCCGTAGGCGGTGTTGCCGCGCACGCAGAGGACGTAGAAGGTCTTTTCGACATTGCCGGGCCCTGGCATTGTCATTCCGTACCCTTTGATGCGACCGTCGGCGAAGTTGACGCCGAACATAAGGTTCGCGTCTGCCACGTAGAGGGTGCTGGAGGCGAACTGGGCGTCGATGATGCGCTCGCCGGCATCGATGTCGCCATAGCCGAAGTCGAAAACGTCGGTGTCGATGAAGGGGACCAGGCCGGAGGTGTCGCTCCCGTCGTAACCACTGGGGTCGAGGCCGCTGAAATCGATCAACGAGTAGAGCGTCTTGATGTCGGGCAGTCGCCAGTCGGTGTGCCCGGCCAGGGTCAGGTTCTGGCAGTACGTGACGGCGTCGTCGTAAATCAGCTTGTCGGCGGCATCGATGGTGCCGTTGCCGTCGCGGTCGGGCGATTGTTGCCACATCAGTGTGGTGACGTTGTCTGTCACCGTGCCGTCGCCGTTATCGGTATAGCTGGGTGCGTTGGCGGTGAATTGGGCATCCTGTCCATAGAAGGCACTGCCCTCGGCGGGGCAAGCGGTGCTTGAGCGGTCGTCGTAGCAGGCCGTCTGCCCCGTGTCGACGACGGGATAGGAAAGCGTGGTGGTGGAGGCGGCGGTCTGCGCCATGTCAGCGGTCGACAGAGCTACCAGTCCTACCAAGGCCACCACCGCGATCAAGCCGAACGTCAATTGTGATTTGGACATCATTTTTTCTCCTTTCTCTCAATGTTTAGACACAGGCTCGCATTGATCCTGGTCAGTTCAAGTAGAAGCTGCGTCAATAAGTGTCCTGCTTGTTTCACAGTCTATCAGACTCTGCTTCTACCTGGGAGTAGCCCGGGTCATCGTTTTTCGCAGTCATCTATGACCGGGCTAACCGCCGGCATGACAGGTGTCACGGCCAAGCGGGTAAATCGATGACCAGGTTCACAGGTGGTCGATTCGGGTGTGTGGTATAATTTGGGCGATGAAGGAAAGCGATGCGCAAACCGACGTGATGCGATTACTACCACTGATGGCTGGGCTATGGCTGGGCTACGTGCTGATTCTGCTGTTGATCGACCATCTATTCTACCCGCGACCTGTTTTTCCTCCCCCTTACTATTTGATCAATGGGGCGAACGCGCTGATCGTTCTGGGATTGTCGCTGTGGCCGCAGGGGCGAAAGTGGCTGGGGGGGGCGTTTTTGCTGTTGGTGATCGGCTTGTTGTCTGTGGTTCCGACCATCGTAGCCAATGTGGTGGTGTTGCCGGCGCCGCACATCCAGGCCAGCAGCCCGGAATCGATCATGCTGCGCCAGACGCCGCTGTTGTTGATGGCGCTGATTCTAACCGCCTGGCAGTACGGCTGGCGCTACGTCGTTTTCTTCAGCGTTGGGATCGGTATGTTCACATTGGGTCTCCATCTGTGCTTTTTCAATCCGGGTGGTGCGTCCATCACTCCGCCGGTGACGGTGGTGCTCATCCAAACCGTCAGCTTTCTGGTCGTAGGCTATTTCATCAGTGTGCTGATCCGGCGACTGGAGCAGCAGCGGGCTTCACTGGTGCGGGCAAATGCTCAATTGACCGACTACGCCGCCGCGCTGGAGGACCTGACCATCAGCCGGGAGCGGAACCGCATGGCGCGCGAGCTGCACGACACGCTGGCCCACACGCTGAGCGCGCTGTCGGTGCAGTTGGAGACGGTGAAAGCATATTGGGACGTCGATCCGGCGGCGGCGCAGGGGATGTTGGATCGCTCGCTTCAAGCGACCCGTTCTGGCTTGCAGGAGACGCGGCGGGCGCTGAAGTCACTGCGGGCCAGTCCGCTGGATGACTTGGGCCTGGTGTTGGCGCTGCGTAGTCTGGCGGAGGAGGCCGCGGCGCGAGCTGGCGTGCGGCTCGATTTGTCGCTGCCGGAGGCTCCACTGGCGCTCGACGCGGGCGTGGAGCACGCCATCTACCGCGTGGCGCAGGAGGCGCTGGCGAACGCTGCCCATCACGCCAACGCGCAGACGCTCGCGCTGCGGCTGGCGGTCGACCACACAGGCGTCTCGCTGCGGGTGCAGGACGATGGGTTGGGATTCACCCAGGCGCAAGCAGAGGCGGCCGGTCACTTCGGCCTGCCCGGCATGCGTGAGCGGGCACAGTTGGTGGGCGGGGAACTCTCCGTCGACAGCCAGCCCGGGCGCGGCACGACGGTCGAATTGAGGGTTGCGCTATGCGAGTGATCATCTGCGACGACCAGGCCCTCATCCGGGACGGGTTGGAGATGTTGCTCAACCTGGAGCGGGACATCGAGGTGGTGGGGTTGGCTGCGGATGGCGCCGAGGCGGTGGACCTGGTCGCCCGGCACCGGCCCGACCTGGTGCTCATGGACTTGAAGATGCCGGGGATGAACGGCGTCGAGGCGACGCGGCAGATCCGCACGCGCTATCCGCAGGTGCGCGTGCTGGTTCTGACCACCTACGACGATGACGAGTGGGTCTTCGACGCGGTGCGGGCAGGCGCGGCGGGTTATTTGCTGAAGGACACGCCCCGCGAAGAAGTGATCAAAGCAGTGCGTGGCACGGTCGCGGGCAAGTCGTTCGTCGATCCGGGGGTGGCAGGCAAGCTGTTGGGCCACGTGGCCGACCGGCAGACGCAGCCGCGCTCGCTCGTCACCGACAGGCTGACCGAACGCGAGGTGGACGTGCTGCGTCTGCTGGCGCGCGGCTTCACCAATGCCGACATCGCTGCCGAACTCTACTTGTCGGAGGGAACGGTGCGCAACCATGTCAGCGCGATCTTGACCAAGTTGGACGTTGCGGACCGCACGCAGGCAGCGGTGATCGCCATTCGGCACGGGGTGTAACCCAGGCCCATTTGCAGAAGGGGTCCGGGGGAACCGGAAGGTAAACCGCAGGTTTACCCGTTCCCCCGGCGGGGTGCAGGGGCGGTAGGGGCGCAGCATGCTGCGCCCTACCACAAAGTCTGGTAGCCGATGATCGGCGGGTTTCAACCCCGCCCTACAGGGCCGACCCGCCGCTCCGCCCGGTCAGGAGACCGGGCGGAACAAGAGGGACCGCCTGAGGCATTAACCCAGGCCCATTTGCGGAAGGGGTCCGGGGGAACC
>JAFGOJ010000123.1 GCA_016926575.1 Anaerolineae bacterium
AAGTGGATTCCCGCTTACGCGGGAATGACGTCCTTGAACGAACCGTGTGCCCATTTTCGTCCATTGGTAGTGAGCGAAGCGATCATGGCCTCTATTCCGAAAATAGGCCGCGTCTTGCTCCCGTCGGGTCACGGACCCGGCGGGAGCACGGAGTAAAGACGTAGGTCACGTTTTCAACGTGACCTACATTTTCGCCCCCTGGTTGCGAACGCAGCGATCATGGCCTCTAAAAAATAACACAGCAGCGTAGTAGGGGGTCGGTCTGAGACTTGACGCCGCGCTGCGAATATGTTATAATTCGTATAACCCGGTTATGAGGGTAGAAGGGTAATTCGGCTAAAAGGAGAGTGCATGCCCATTCAGGATGAAATCGTTATGCCCAGCTTCGAACCGTTGGCGGTCGCGCTGGAGCCCGTCCAAAACCTGTTCCACAGTTTGGTGCTGCTGGTCAAGTCCGAGCATCTTTCCGGGCTTGGAGACTGGGTGGCCCGCACCAACGCAGCGCTCACAGCCGAGGAGCGCGAGCGTCACGCGCTGGTCGTCATCGGTTTCCACTACGCCGTCCGCCCCTCTGAACATTGGTCCAGTTTCCCCGCCTATCTCGACTACCTGTCTGCGCTTTCACCCACAGCGCTACGAGACAGGATGTTGGAGGTATATGCCCGTTTCGGAAAGTGTCAGGGCGCAGATTGTCCTCCGGTCGACTGGGACGCAGTGCTCACGAGCCCCGAAAGCTACCTCGACTTCCTGGGGGAGCACTTTAGCTCATCCGTGATCGACCGGGACCTGGAGACCCGCGCCTATGCCTACGTCGTCGATCCTCCCGCGATGCAGGCATTGATCGTCTCTCACATGCGCGAGATGTGGGAGCGCTTTCTGGAACCGGAATGGGAACGGGTGTCGCCCATGCTCTCCGAGTCGGTTGCGGCGTTCCAACAGATCGATTTCGCAGCCATAGAGCGCCTCGACGCCGCGCGGCTGGTCACCGGGCAGGAATTGAAAGATGTGCATTGGGAAGAGATGCTCGCCCAAGCCACACGCGTGACATTCGTCCCCTCGGCCCACATCGGCCCGTACATCGGCAAGGTCTGGGGAGACGATGAATCGCTGTGGCTCTTGTTCGGCGCGCGGCTGCCCGAAGGCACCCACGTTCACGCGCCCGACCTCAGCCGCAACGAGATCCTCACGCGCTTGAGTGCCCTGTCCGACGATACCCGCCTGCAGATTCTGCGCCTGGTAGCGGACGAGGGAGAAAAGTCATCCCAAGACATCATGACCCGCCTGGCCCTCAGCCAATCCAGCGCCTCGCGTCACTTGCAACAACTCAGCGCCGTCGGCTACCTCTCCGAGCGGCGCTGCAACGGCGCGAAGTGCTACGCTCTCAACGCCCGACGCATCGAAGATACCCTGCGCGCCGTCGCCCTCTTCTTGTTAGACGCTGACCTATAAATGGCTCTACCGAAAAAAGCTATCAACCACAAAGAGCACAAAGGACACAAGGAATAATGAAAGTTCAACAAGAGACCTGGGAATGGATGCAAACGCTCTCGGCCGATTTCGTGCCTTTTTACTGGCGCGATATGCAGGCCGCTATCGCCGACGTGGGAATCGGTAACAACTGGTTCGCTCTGAGCCATGTGCGTGGCTGCGACCCCCAACCCTTATCCCTCGACCACTACTGTACTACGACGCCCTACTCTGCCCGCCAGGTGTTCGTCGACCGCCTGGAAGGGCTGGCCCAGTTGGAATTGCTCGAACGGGTGGGCGAGTCTGCCTACCGCCTGACCGATCTGGGCCGCCGTGCAGTCGAGAGTATCTTCGCACCGGCCCACGCCGGGCTCGATACGGTCACTGCTCTGTCCGCCGCCGAAGGCCAGCGCCTCGCCGATCTACTCCTGCGCATCGTCACAGCGACCATGGAAGCTCCCGATCCCGCGTCCAAGTGGGCCATGGAGTGCAGCCGCTGGACCGATCCCGGTGTCGGCGCCTCGTTCGCGGCGCGCATCGACCAGTACATCACCGATCTGTACCACTACCGCGACGACGCGCACCTCGCCGCCTGGCAGCCCTACGACGTCAGCGGCCACGCGTGGGAGATTTTCACCTTCATCTGGCGCGATACGGTCGCCACTGCCGCAGAGATGGCCGAACGGATGGCACAGTACCGCGGCCATACCACGGCAGACTACCAGGCCGCACTGGACGACCTGGCCGGCCGTGGCTGGGTCGTCGAGCGGGACGGACGCTACGAACTCACCGACGCAGGCCGCCGGCTGCGGGAAGACGCCGAAGCAGCCACCGACCGCCACTTTTTCGCCGGATGGGGCACGCTAGATGACGATGAACTGCTCGAGCTGCGCGATCTGCTCGCGGCGGCCCACGTCTCTTTGCAGCGCGAGGCCCAGCGCAAAACGTGGGCAGTCGTCCAGGCGCTGGCCGCGGCAGTTCCCGCCGCAGTGCGCGACGAGATCGGCACGCTGTTCGATACGTATGGCCTGAACGAACCGCGCTGGTCCTACGGCATGCTCCTCGCGGCCGCCAGCGCGGCCCCGAACCCCATCTCGGCCAGCACGCTGTCCGTCACGGGGGTCTACACGCGCCCCGCTCACTTTTCACAGATGCTGGCCGACGTGGCCGCGGCGGGCTTCCTCGAAGCCGTGGCCGAGGGCCAGTACACGTTCACAGAGAAGGGACGCTCTACCCTACACGAACTTCACGACGCGTTCTACGCCGGGTTGGGCCGGGCGTCGACGCTGCCCGCCGAGGACCTGGCTCAGGCCGAAGCGCTGATGGGCCAGATCGTCGCGGCATCCCTCTCCGCCACAGAACCCGAGGCCAAACCGGCCCTCACCGCCACCCACCGCCGCCACCCGCAGGGAGACTATCCGCCGCTGGCCCGCATCGACAACCGGCTCGACGACCTGCACGCCTTCCGCGACGACGCCCACATCGCCGCGTGGCAGCCCAGCGGCGTCAGCGGCCACGCCTGGGAGGCGTTGACGTTCCTCTGGCGGGATGCCGCGCACACCGCCGCGGACCTGGTGGAGAAGCTGCCCTACCGCAACTACGCTGCTGATGATTACGAGGCGGCCTTGCAGGACCTGGTCAGCCGGGGCTGGGTGACCACAGAGGCAGGGGGCTATCGGGTTACGGAGAAGGGGCAGGCATTGCGACAGCAGGCCGAGGATGAGACGGACCGGCTGTTCTTCGCGCCGTGGGAATGTCTGCACGGTTTCGAACTGGGCCAGCTCTACGCGATCCTGGCCCGCTTGTTGGACGATATCCGGCCCGAGGCTGCCACGTAGTCTCAGGCCGGTTGTAGAGGCCTTCTTCCTCCTTGCTGTGTGGGGTAGGCGCACGCCTACCCCACATTTGTTGTTGCGGCCTCGTACAGCGCGTCGGCCATGCGTTCGATCTGCGCGCCCATCGCCAGCACCTCCAACCACGCCCGCGGGATGCCCTCCACACCGTAATGAGCGCCCGCGACCTGCCCGCAGATGGCCGCGGTGGTGTCGGCGTCGTCCCCCAAGTTGGCGGCGCGCAGGATCGCCTCCCGGTAACTGTCGCTGCGCTCGAAACACCACAACGCGGCTTCGAGGCTCTCCACGACGTACCCGCTGCCGCGAATGGCCTCCTCTCCTTTGTCCCGGTACTCTCCCACCGCGATGCGCCGGATGGCGGGGGCGAGCGCGACGTCTGCCAGCGCCGGGTGCGCGCGGGCGTCGAGAATGGCGGCCTTCGACGCGCCGCCCAGCGCCAGGACGAGCATCGCGCCGAACAGGCGGCACGCGTCGACCGCCTCCTGCGCCCCGTGCGTGGTGCGCGAACTGTGGGCCGAAAAGTGAGCCGCGCGTGCCGGGTCGGCTGCGTAAAACATCGCTACGGGAGCCAGGCGCATCAGCGACCCGTTGCCCGCCGTGCGTGGGTCGGTCGACCCGGCGAAGGGGTCGCCGGCCTGCCGGTAGCGGCGCAGCGCGGCGGCGACGGTATTGCCAATGTCGAAGCAGGCCCCGGTACTGCTGAAATACCCCTCCTGCTGCCAGCGGACGTAGCGCTCCATCTGGTCCCGCGCGTCGAACCCGCCACACTCGAGCAGGCTGGCCGCCAGGCACAGCGCCATCGACGTGTCGTCGGTCCACGCCCCGGGCGGCAAGCGGAACGGCCCCCCGCCGGTCATATCGGTGACGGGTGGGAACGTGCCGCGCGGCTGGAACTCCACCGTCGTCCCCACTGCGTCTCCGCAGGCCAGGCCGAGCAGACATCCCTCGAAGCGTTTCTTGTCCAATGCCGCCTCCTTTGTGAATGGTAACTGCTCAGCCTTCCCGCTGGCGGGTCATTGCGAGGGCGCGTTAGCGCCCGAAGCCTGTCCCCGAGAAATCGGGGGCAATCCCCAAAACGCGATGAGGAGATTGCT
>JAFGOJ010000124.1 GCA_016926575.1 Anaerolineae bacterium
AGAGCCCTAGTACTGCTACGAATGCCCCCCTCACACCCATGTTGACAACGCGGGGATTTACGGTATAATCCCCATCGTATTCCTCGGTAGCTCAATTCGGCAGAGCGGCCGGCTGTTAACCGGTTGGTTGGAGGTTCAAGTCCTCCCCGAGGAGCTCATCGCCCGGCACACAACGCCGGGCATTTTTTAAAGCTGAACGGAGTAAATGTTGTGAAAAAGTACCCAACATCCCCGTTTCCCACCACGCTCCACATCGAAAGCAAATTCATCGACCAGGCTCTCAACGCCCCGCCGCTCGAAGCGACACGGGGAACAGAGGACGTGGACGATACCATTCAAACGTTGATGTTCATCGACGCGATGATGACCGAGGAAGGCAATCTGATCTCTGAAGTGGTGCTGCACCGCTCCCTCGACCGTCCAGATGAAGCCGACATCGAGGTAAAGATCACCAGCGATTGACAACTGCCCTCTTCCCTGCTGGTTGTGATGACGTGGAATGCATCCCAACGCACCGCTCCCCTCAGCGAAGATGGCAGCGCGTTTATCCGCAATGTCCCCATCCACACTTTGATCTCGCCAGACAGCGGCGGGGCCCGTTCGGATGTGATCATCACCTTCGAAAGCGCCTGAGCGCCGCCACCACGGCCGACCTCATCCAATCCACGTTCGCGCCCGCCCACCCGGCACCGTCGATCTGCCAGAGCGGCTTGGGGCGGCCATCACTCTACGACGGGGCCGCCTTCGTCAAGCGAGGCTTTCCGTAGCGCCAGACCCCAACTCCGCTCCCAGCGTTCGACCGCCTGGTCCAAATCGTACTGCTGGCGCACGAACGCCTGCCCGGCGCGGCCCAGGCGCTCGCGCCGCTCGGGGTCTTGCAACAGGCGCACCACCGCGCGCGCGAAAGCAGCCGGGTCGTCTGCCACCAACAGGTGCTCACCGGGGGTGGCCCCCACGCCGTGGTTGCTCACCGACGTCGCCACGATGGGCAAGCCCATCGAGAGGCCGTCCAGCACCTTCTGCAGCAATCCGCCCGCCACCAGCATGGGCGAGACGACCAGCGCCGCCGCGCGGTACCAGGGAGCCAGATCGTCCACGAAGCCGGTGACGAAGACGTGCTCGCCATCGTCGCAGGCAAGGATCTCATCCGGCGGCTTGTAACCTACCACGTAGAAGCGGGCCGCGGGGACCTGTTCCACCACGTGCGGCCAGACCTGATCCAGGAACCAACGCACGGCGTCGACGTTGAAGCTGCGGTACATGGCCCCAACGAAAAGCACGTTCGGCCCCGCTGGCACGGCCGGTGGAGCGTCTGCGGCGGCCACGAACGCCGGTTCCAACGGCAGCAGCAGTACCTTGCGCGGGGCACACAGCGGAGCCAACAGCCGCCGGTCCCCTTCCGAGATGGCAACCACCTGGTCGTGACGCCGACAGAGCCACGGTTCGAGCCAGCGAAAGAAGCGGGAGCCCGCCCACGCGGCCCACTGCCGTGGCCCGCTGACCTGCGGCAGTTGCTGCTCCATCAAGAACCAGTTGACGTCGTGGGGGCGAAAGGACGTGAACGACGCGCGCAGCCCCAACAGGGCTACCGCCGTCTGCGCAAACTCGATGAACAGGAGGTCGGGCCGTGCCTCCCGTAGCATCTGCTCAGACGCCCGGCGCAGCATCCAATAACTGCGCACCATCGCCAGAGGGCGCGGACCGGGGAGCGAGCGGTGGTGCGGCACCGTGACGAGCCGCGCACAGAAGGGACGGGTCTCTTCCACCCAAACCGCCTCTTCCTCTTTCTCGCGGCAGACCAGAAAGACCTCGTGGCCGCGGCGGTGGAGGCAAGAGATCAAGCGGAAGACGCCCTGGCCGCCGGCGTGCCCCACCGAGGGCGCAGGGAATTCTTTGTAGGCGACGAGGATGCGCGCCATAGGGGTCAGGCCTCCTCCAGAGCCATCACGACGACTTCGGGACGGTTCTTCGTCTCGCGGTAGAGGAAATCAGATAGCGCGTGGCGGACGCGCTTCTCGACCTTGTCGGCGGACGTGCCCGGCTGCGTCTGGTGGACGGTAGAGCGCACCACCTCGCGGGCGTCTTCGAGCAGCGATTCCAACGCTTCGGGGATGGCCAGCCCACGCAGCGCAACCTTCGGAGATCCCACCAACTTCCCCAGCTGCGGGTCGTAGCGCAGGGCAACGGCACACACCCCGGCGCGGGCCAGATCCTCCCGCTTCCGAATCACCGACGGGTCGATGCCTTCGCCTTCCCACTTGCCGTCCACAAAGACGTACCCACCCTCCACCCGCTCGCCGACGCGGATGTCGCCGTCCTCGAAGGAGAGGACGTGGCCGTTCTCCACCACTGCGATGCGTTCCTGGGGAATGCCGAGTTCGACGGCCAGCCTGGCGTGCTGTTTGAGGTGGCGCAGCTCCCCGTGAATCGGCAGGAAATTACGCGGGCGGAGGATATTCAGCAGGAGCTTCTGCTCCTCCTGACTGGCGTGGCCGGAGACGTGAATCGGCGCGTTGGATTCGTAGAGCACGTTCGCCCCCTTCTGGAACAGCCGGTTGATCACGCGATGGATCATCTCCTCGTTGCCGGGGATGGTGTGGGAGGAGAGGACAACCGTGTCGCCGGGCTCGATGCGCAGGGACGAGTGGCCGCCCACCGCCAGGCGGCTCAGCACGGCGGTCGGTTCGCCCTGCACGCCCGTTGCCAGAATCAACTGTTCGTGGCTGGGCAGGCGACGGATCTCGCCCAGGGCCCACTGCATCCCATCCGGCACGCGCAGGTAGCCCAGCTTCTTGCCCATCTTCACGTTTTCGGCCATCGTCGCGCCGGCAATGGCGAATTTGCGCCCGTAGCGCCCGGCCACGTCGATGGCCTGCTGGATACGCGAGATGAGCGAGGCGAAGGTAGCGATGATGACCCGGCCGGACGCCTCGCGCACCACGGCCTCCAGCGCCTCGGTGACTACCTGCTCGGAGGGCGTCGTGCCGGGTTCGGTGGCGTTGGTGCTGTCGGACATGAGCAGCAACACGCCCCGTCCGGCAAATTCGGCCAGCTTGGCGAAGTCGGTGGGCTGACCGTCGACCGGCGTGTGATCGAACTTGAAATCGCCGGAGTGGACGATCAGCCCTGCCGGGGTCGTGATGCCCAGCCCCACCGTGTCTGGGATGGAGTGACAGACGTGGAACGGTTCGACGACGAACGGGCCGATGGAGACCGTGTCGCCGGGGGTGAGCGTGTGCAGCGCCGTCCGCTCCAGGACGTGCGCCCGGCGCAGTTTCCCTTCGATCAGCCCCAACGTCAGGCGCGTGGCGTACAGCGGGACGTTGAAGGAGCGCATCACGTGGCCCAGCGCCCCCACGTGGTCTTCGTGCCCGTGCGTGACCACAACGGCCCGAATCCAGTCCCCTTTATCTCGCAGGTAGTTGTAGTCGGGGATGATGTAGTCCACGCCGTACATATCCGACTCGGGGAACATCAATCCGGCATCCACGATCAGGATATTGCGACCGTATTCGATCGCCATCATATTCTTGCCGACCTCTCCCAGGCCCCCGAGAGGGACGATGCGCAGCTTATCCATGCCGACTCCCTTCGACAAGCAAACGCCGCTGGATGGTCCGGCGGTCCAGCGGCGCGATTGCTCGATTACCCTTGTTCGTACATCTCCATGTGCATACCGGCACATACTAGCACGTTCAGGTCGATCTGTCAACTTCTAATCGCTCAAATGCAACCTTCTTGAAACGCTTTCGATATTGACGGAATGGGCCAATGCGTTATAATCAAATACAAGGCAACTACGTATCTTCTCAAAAAGTGGGGGTGAGGGTTTTGCGGGCGGCTTCGCCGCCCGCAAAACCCCCATCTTCTCCCCGCTTTATTGAGAAGTTACGCAACTACCAACATCGAGGGAACCGGTTATGAATACTCGAGTCAAGTCGAACACGCGCAGGCTAGATATGGCGATCAGCAAGCAACAACAGGCGCGCGGCGCAATCACCAGAGGACGGTACCAGGAAGCAGTGCACACCGTCCAGGAAGCTCTGGGCTTTTTCCCGGACGGCGCAGTGTCTGAAGACGAAAACCGCGCCCGGTTCTCGCTGATCCTGGAGCAGGCGTGGGCGCGGCGCTATCAAGGGGACAACGCCACGGCCCTGGCCGACTTCCAAAACGCGCGCCAAAACGCCCCCGATTCGTTCCAGCGCACCGACGCGCTGGTCGGCATTGGCGAGTGCTACGCCAAGCTGGGCGATTACGAAGCCGCCGAAGTCGCTTACACGCAAGCGCTGGACGAAGCCAACGAGGCCAAAGACACCCTACGCGGCATCCGCGGCTTGAAGGGCCTGGGAAGCCTGTACTGGCTGCAAGGGCACATCGAAGAATCGATCCAGACCCTCACGAAGGCCCGCGAGGCGCTCCAGCGTACCCGCGACCTCTTCGAGCTGGGCAACGTCATGCTCAGCCTGGGCAATGCCTACAATTTCTCCGGCCTGTACCAGCAGTCGATCGATGCCTACAAAGAAGCGATGGACTGCTTCCGCACGCTGGGCTATGACCACGGCATCATGCTCGCCCTGAGCAACCTGGGCGAAATCCACCAGGAATTGTACGACATCGAGACCGCCCTCACCTACCACCAGGAGGCCCTGCAAATCTGCCAGACGGTCGACGTGGTCACCCGCGAGGCGGACCGCTTGCGCAACATCGGAGTGGACCTGACCCTGTTGGGGCGCTACAGCGAAGCGATGGGCTATCTGGAAAGCGCCCTGGCCAACGCGCGCGCCACGGGCGACCAGGACATCGCGCTGCAAGCCCTCTACAGCCTGGGCGACGCGTTCTTGCGCCAGGGCAACGTCAACAAGGCCCTGGCCTACGCCACCGAACTCGAAGCCGAAGCCAAAGCCATGCGCGGTGAGTTCCACCTGACCCGCGCTAAGCTCTTGAAAGGCCGGGCGTACCTGGCGCAGGGCGACCGGAAGCAGGCGCAGGCCACGCTCCAGGACGCCCTCTCCAACGCCCACGCCCTCCCCAGCCGCACCCTGCTATGGGGCCTCCACGCCGCCCTCGGACGGGCCAGCGAGGACCCCCAGGTCGCGCGGGTGCACCTGCAAATCGCAGCCGACTTCATCCATCAGACTGCCGAACCGCTGACCGACCTCAAAATGCGCACGAACTTCTTGAGCCGGCCCGAGGTATTGGCCGTGTTGCGCAGCGCCTCCTAGCCTCCCAGCGCCAACCGATTCGTAACTTGTAACTGCTCAGGCTGTGCGCCTGGCAGTTACCCGCTTGGCGCGTCGAAGGGAGAAGATGGCGGGTTTGCGGGCGGCTTCGCCGCCC
>JAFGOJ010000125.1 GCA_016926575.1 Anaerolineae bacterium
AATCGCCCGGGGTTGGTGAATCGCTCAAGCCGCTTAGGACGCTCCACAGCAGGTCTAAA
The DNA here is from genome assembly GCA_016926575.1 of Anaerolineae bacterium. Taxonomy (GTDB): domain Bacteria; phylum Chloroflexota; class Anaerolineae; order B4-G1; family DUEL01; genus JAFGOJ01. The sequence goes on from JAFGOJ010000125.1 coordinate 60, forward strand.
GCGCCCTGCTATCGCTACGATTGCCCCCTCCCGTTTCGGTTGACAGTTTGCCTCCTTTCAGCTAAAATGCCTCCACGTTTCTATGGAGTGTTACATGAACAATAAAAAATGGACTAGTAGCGAAGTAAGACAAAGTTTTCTGGATTTCTTCACCGGAAAAGGACATACCATCGTCGACAGCGCCAGCTTGATTCCCAAGGACGATCCGACGCTGTTGTTCACGAATGCGGGGATGAACCAGTTCAAGGACGTCTTTTTGGGACTGGGGAACCGCCCCTACACACGGGCCGCCGACACTCAGAAGTGTATGCGCGTCTCCGGCAAGCACAACGACCTGGACGACGTCGGGCGAGACACGTACCATCACACCTTCTTCGAGATGCTCGGCAACTGGTCCTTTGGCGACTACTACAAAGAAGAGGCCATCTCTTGGGCCTGGGAACTGCTCACCGGTGTGTGGGGGCTGCCCAAAGAGGCGCTGTGGGCCACGTGTTTCGAAGACGAGAAGGGGGAACTGGAGCGCGACGACGAGGCAGCTGGTTTCTGGCGCACGAAAACGGACATCGACCCCGCGCACATCCTCTTCTTTGGCCGCAAGGACAACTTGTGGGAGATGGGCGACACCGGCCCGTGCGGGCCGTGCAGCGAGATTCACCTCGACCGCGGCCCCAGTTTTTGCGATAAGCAAGACATCCCCGGTCACGTCTGCGCCGTTAATGGCGACTGCGCCCGCTTCCTCGAACTGTGGAACCTGGTTTTCATCCAGTACAACAACAAAGGGAACTACGACCTGGAACCGCTCCCCGACCGTCACGTCGACACGGGGGCCGGCTTCGAACGGCTGGTCTCTGTCTTGCAGGGCAAACCGTCGAACTACGACACCGACCTGTTCACCCCGATGATGGACCGCGTGCAGGAGCTGTTGGGGCACACCAACGCCGAACGCGAGGCGCACGCCGTTGGCTACCGCGTCATCGCCGACCACGGCCGGGCGGTCACGTTCCTGGTTGGGGATGGCGTGCTGCCCGCCAACGAGGGCCGCGGCTACGTGCTGCGCATGATCCTGCGCCGGGCGGTCCGCTTCGGGCGCGCCATCGGCTTCGAAGGTCCTTTCATGGACGAGGTGGCGCGGGTCGTGATCGGCATGATGGGGCCGATCTTCCCCGAACTCGAAAAACGGCGCGAGTTCATCCTCACCACCATCGTTCAAGAGGAGCGGCGCTTCTTGCACACGCTCGATATGGGCTTGGCCCGCCTGGACGAGGTGCTGGCGGAGGTCAAAGGGCGCGGTGAGACGCTCGTGCCCGGCGAAGACGCCTTCCGGCTGTACGATACCTTCGGCCTGCCGCTGGAGATCACGCGCGACCTGGTCGAAGAACACGGCTTCTCGGTCGACGTGGCGGGGTACCAGGAGGCGCTGGCGGCACAGCGCGCCCGCGCCCGCGCCGCTGAGGTCTTCGAATCGGTGGACGAGGAGGGCCTGCGCGTCTACCGCGATCTGCTGGAAACGTTGCAACGAAAAGGGGCGCTCGGCCCCTCCGGCGTGGTGCACGATCCCTACGCCACGACGACACTGGAGACCCGCGTGGCAGCTATATTGCGGGATGGTCGCCCGGTCACTGCCGCACGGCTGGGAGACCAGGTCGACGTGGTGCTCGAAGAGACGTGCTTCTACGTCGAATCGGGCGGTCAGGTCTCCGATACCGGCGTCATCTCCGCCTATCCGGACGGCATCGACCGGCCGGTGTGGGCGGTCGAGGTCACCGACACCGTCCGTCCGGTGGCCGGCCTGGTGATCCACAAGGGCACGGTGGTGTTCGGCGAACCGGGCGTGGGGCAGACGGTGTGGGCGCGGGTCGACTACGAACGCCGTATGGACATCGCCCGCAACCACACAGGGACACACCTCCTGCAAAGCGAGCTGCGCTACATCCTGGGCGAACACGTCCAACAGGCCGGCTCCCTGGTCACACCTGACCGGCTGCGCTTCGATTTCACACACCCGAATATGCTCACGCAAGGCGAGTTGGAGCTGATCACCAAATCGGTCAACGACGCGATCCTGGCGAATTACCCCGTCGATACGCATCACACCACCTACCGTCAAGCCCTGGAAGACGGCGTGATCGCCCTCTTCGGCGAGAAGTACGGCGAGCAGGTGCGGGTGCTCCAGGTGGGGCTGCCGGACGAACCGTTCAGCAAGGAGCTGTGTGGTGGCACGCACGTCGGCGAGACGGCGGAGATCGGCTCCTTCCACATCGTTTCCGAGCAGGGCATCGGGGCGGGCGTGCGGCGGATCGAGGCGGTGACCGGGCGCGGCGCGATTGCCTGGACCGAAGAGCTCTTAAGCACGCTGTCGTCCACGGCGGCGCACCTGCTCTGCCAACCCGACGAGGTCGAGCGGAAGGTGCTCGATCTGGCGGGAGAGCTCCAGGCGGCCAAGAAGGAAATTGCGCGGCTGCGGCAGCAGGTCGCCCGCGACGAGTTCGAACACCTGCTGGAGCAGGTCCAGCACGTCGACGACGTCCCGTTGCTGGTAGCGCGCGTCGACGCCCCGGACCGGGACACGCTGCTGAAGATGACCGATTGGTTCCGCGATCACTTGACGTCCGGCGTCATCCTGCTGGGCGCGGAGATGGGCGGTCGGCCGGCCCTGGTCGCTGCGGTGACCCAGGACCTGGTGGAGCGCGGCCTGAGTGCAGAAACGCTGGTACGCGACGTCGCCAGGGTCGTTGGCGGGGCCGGCGGGGGGCGCCCGACGTTGGCTCAAGCCGGTGGGAAAGACTTGCACAAACTGGATGAGGCGTTGCGCCAGGCTCCCGCCCTGTTGCGTGAGCATTTGGCTTCTTAGATGGTACCTGTCATCGAATTTCAAGCTGACGACGACCTGGCCGTCCTGCGCGACCGCCTGCGGCGCACGCAGGAGCGGCGCGTCATCCTCTTTTTCCCGTGGGATGCGCGCCTGCTGGCACGCACGCTGGACATCGAACGGGTCCTGCGCGAGGCGCAGAACGCCGGCGTGGAGGTGGCGGTCGTCTGCCCCGACCCGGGCAAACGCGGGGAGGTGCGGCAGGCCGGGCTGCCCGTGTTCGCCACCGTCGAGCGGGCCCAATCGGCCCGGCGCTGGCGCCATCGCCCGCCGCCGCGCGTCGAGCCTCCCAAGCGGCATTGGTGGGAAGATGTCGTGGCCGTCTGGCCGCCGCCCCAGCGGATCGTCTTCCCGCGCTGGCTGCGCCACATCTGGCAGGGCGCGCGCCTGATCGTCTTCCTGGCCACTCTGGCGGTCGTGGCGACCTTCGCCATCTTCGTCATTCCCCAGTCGACGATCACCCTGGTGCCGCAGAACCGGACCATCTCGCATATCGTCGCCGTCTCTGCCGTGTACGACCCGGAGATGGAGGAGGTCGACGTGGCGCAGCGACTCATTCCGGCGCGTCGCGTGGGAGACTATTTCGAGGGGTACATCGAGGTGGGCACCACCGGTTCGGCGGCGTTCACGGCGGGGCGCGCCACCGGCACGGTGCTCTTCACCAACCTGCTGGCTCAGGACATCACGGTGCCGGTCGGAACAATCGTGCGCACGTCGTCGGGAAGTTTCCCCACCCGCTTCTCCACCACGCAGCCGGCGATCGTGCCCGCGTTGGGGCAGATGTCTGCGCCCATCGAAGCGGTCGAAGACGGCCCGGCGGGCAACGTCGGCGTCAACCAGATCAACCTGGTCGAAGGCATCGCGGGCCTGGCGCTGCGGGTGACCAATCCCAACCCGACTGCCGGAGGCTCCACCGAGTCGCTGCGGGCCGTGTCGCAAGCGGATATGGACCGCGCGCGCGAGTTGCTGATCGCGCAACTGCTGGACGAAGCCTACCAGGAGTTGCAAATCTACCTGGAACCGACGGAGATGCTGCACCAACCTTCGTTGGCAGTCCAGGGTGTCGAGCTGTCTTACAACCGGTTTCTCTTCGAGCGCGCCGATACGTTGGGCCTGCACATGCAAATCCTGGTCACCGGGCTGGTGGTGGACCTGGACAACGCCGAGGCCATCGCGTACACGGCGCTGTCGCAGAACATCCCGGCGGGCTACCAACTGGTAGAGACAACGTTCGAGATCGGCGAGGCGGCCGAAGAACCGCTTGGCACGGGCGACATCACCTTCTTCGTCACCGCCACCGGATACACGACGGCGGCACTGGACCCGCTGGAGGTCAAGCAATCCATCCGTGGGCAACTGCTGGAGCAGGTCGCCGGGCAGTTGGAGGCGGACTTCCCCCTGGCGCACTCTCCCCAGGTCACGATCTGGCCTGAATGGTTCCCTCGCATGCCGCTGCTGCCCCTGCGTATGACCGTCTACGTCTTGCAAAGGGGATGAGCAGCCCTTCGAGATGCGCGTCTTAGCACTGGATATCGGCGAGCGGCGGATCGGCGTGGCGGTGAGTGACCCGCTGGGGCTGTTTGCGCGCCCGCTCTGTACCGTCGAGCGCGCGTCCAAGGCCGACGACTTTGCCGCCATCGGCGCGCTGGTGGCCGAGCACGCCGTGGAACGCGTCGTCGTCGGCTTGCCGCTGACTCTGCGGGGCGAGATGGGCCCCCAGGCGTGCCAGATCGACCGGTACGCCGAGGCGTTGGCCGCGGCGCTGCCCGTGCCGGTGACGTTGTGGGACGAGCGGTACAGCACCTCGGAAGCGGCAGACATCATCCAGCAAAGCCACCGCAAACACCGCGAGCGCGGAGAAATCGACGCCGTAGCCGCGGCAGTCATCCTCCAGGGATTCCTGGACAGCCGGACGGTGTTGGAGGAGAACGTATGAAACAAGTTGGACGTATTGTGATCTTTCTGATCGTTTTGGGCGTGATCGGGTTCACCATCTACCGGGTGGCACAGTTCACCGGCTCCGAGGAAGGCGGCAGTTTCGGCGGGGTGACGGCTTGCAGCGGCGATTCCCCCGAAAGCCTGGTGTTGGAATCTTACATCGAACTTCACCGCGAAGACCTGGGCCGCCCGGCGGGGGACGACGACACGCCGGTCACCTTCGTTGTCGAACCGGGCGAGACGGCGGGCCAGATCGCCGAGCGGTTGGTGGAAGCCGGCCTGGTCTCCGACGCCGAGCTCTTCCGCCGCTACCTGCAGTATGAAGGGCTGGATGCCGGGCTGGAAGCGGGCACGTTCACCCTGCGCCAGACGATGACCATCCCCGAGATTGCCCAGGCGCTGCAGAGCGGGCTGCGGCCCGAGCGCGTCGTCACGGTGCGCGAGGGGCTGCGGCTGGAAGAGATCGCGGCGGACGTGGCTGCCCAGACCGGCATCCCTGAGGCCGAGTTCCTCGAACTGGTCACTACGGGCTGGCGCGGGACGGAGCTGGCCCAATACGGTTTTCTGATCGGGCTGCCCCCAGATGCGACGCTGGAGGGCTTTCTCTTCCCCGACACGTACCGACTGCCGGAAGAAGCCACCGCGTACGACGTGCTGGCGCGCATGCTTTCGACCTTCGACGAGCGGGTGAGCTCCGACATGCGGCTGGCGGCAGCCAACCGGGGTTGGTCTGTCTACGAGCTGGTCACGCTGGCCTCCATCGTCGAGCGTGAAGCGGTGCTCGCAGCCGAACGTCCGATCATCGCCGGCGTCTACCTCAACCGCATCGTCGACGGCTGGCTGCTCAATGCCGACCCCACCGTCCAGTACGCGCTGGGTTACCAGGCAGACGCAGGCTCGTGGTGGAAGCGGCCGCTCTACCTGGTGGATTTGGAAATCGACTCGCCCTACAACACGTACATCTACACCGGCCTTCCCCCCAGCCCCATTTGTAGCCCTGGGCAGTCCTCCCTGCAGGCCGCTGCGGCGCCCGCCGACACGGAATACTACTTCTTCCTGGCCAACTGTCACGCCAACGACGGCAGCCACCTCTTCGCGGCCACGGAGGAGGAGCACTACGCCAACTACGCCTCTTGCGGCGGAGAGGTGCCTTAAGCACGCGCATGGAGCAGCGTGAGGGTTCCCGCCTGCGCGCGACTCGCGGGCTGATGGCGGCGCAGCCGATTGGCATGCTCGCCCTGTGCGCGCTGCTGCTGGCGGCGTGTCGCGTGCCGGGATCGGTACGTCCCACGCTCAAGATCGGTCTGGTAGCGCCGTTCGAGGGGCGCTATCGCTACGTGGGGTATGATCTCTTTCCGGCGGTGCGCCTGGCGTTGCAAGAGGCCAATGCGGCGGGCGGGGTGGGCGGTTTTGCGGTGGAACTGGTGGCCTACGATGACCGGGCCGACCCCGAGATGGCGGTGGAGCAGGCGCGCAAACTGGCCGTCGACCCGCAGGTGGTGGCGGTGATCGGACACTTCGACGAGGCCACGACGGCGGCCGCCGCGCCGGCGTATGCCGAACTCGGCTTGCCGCTGGTCGCGCCGGGCGTGTTCGACCCGGACCTGGGGGCCGGGCAGGCGGGTGTGTTCCGGCTCGGGCCGGACGCCGACGACCTGGCGGCGGCGCTGCTGGAGCCTCTGGCGGGGCAGACGGCGGCATTGGTCAGCGCCGGTGGGCCGCTGGGAGCGGCGCTGCTGCGGGCGGCCCACGCGCACGGCGTCGTGCTGGGGCCGGTCGTTGCGCCGGACGACGCAGACGGGCTGGCGGCGCTGCTGGCGGCGGACCCGTCTGCAGTGCTGTGTGACGCGGACCCGGTGAGCGCCGCGGAGGTGGTGGTCGCCCTACGCGCGGCGGGCTGGGACGGCGACGTCTACGGCGGGCCGGCGTTGGGCGCGGCGGATTTCGCGGCTGTGGGGGGCGCGGCGGCGGTCGATGTACGGTTCGTCTCGCCCTGGCCCCCGCTCGAAGCGACGCCTGAGACGGCGGATTTCTTCGCGGCCTACACGGCCATCTCGCGCGGACCGGGGCCAGGACGGCTGGCCGCTCCGGCTTACGACACGGCCCGCTTGGTGCTAGACGCCCTGAGCCAACACCTGTCGGGGGGCGGAACGCCTGCGCGGGCGGGAATGAGCGCGGCGCTGGCATCCTTGATAGAAAACGGGTATAATGAAGGCGAACCGGTGTATTGGTATCGCATCGACACACACGGCATCGCGGAAGCGATTTCGTTCACTTTTCCATAACGCAGGGGGCGTTCGAATGCGCGACGTAGAGCATGGGTTTACGAGCACGTTGCCGGAGTCACTTGAGCTTCGCGAAGAGCCGCACGCTCAACGGCGTGGCCTGGTCATCTCTCTAGCACTGCCGCTCTCTCTGGCGCTGGCCATTCTGTTCTGGGGCATCGTGGGGGGAACGTGGACCATCGACGCCAGCCAGACGGTCCCGGAAAGCACGCTGGAGCGCATCGCGGGCGTGCGGGAAACCATACTGGCCGTGGGAGATGCACCGCGGGCCGTGAGCTGGCTCAACGAGGCCATGGCACCGGGCATCAGCGGTACGGACGTGCAGGCCTACGTCCGGTCTGCTTTGAATGAGGTGGTTAGGGCCAAAGACCCGCACCTGGACAGCGCCGAGACGGCGTTGCGGGAGATTATGGCCGAGTTCGGGGCGGGGGACCACGTGCCGGACGCCGGGGTACCCACGCCACCGGTCCTCATCACGCCGTAAGTTGGCAGATCACCCCTTTTGGATGCGGGCGAAGATGTTCACTTCCGGTTTGCTGTCGTCCTGATCCTGTTCTTCTTTGTCTTTGTCCGAGAGCATCTCTGCCCACCGCGTCAGGTCGGTAGGGCCGCCCTGAGCCGCCACTTCCTCCAGCCGCCGCCAGATCGGCAGGGCCTCGTTGGGGAAGATGGTACGCACGAAGCCCATCACGTAGACCCCCGTCTCGCGCCGGATCTGCTCCATTTCTTGCCGCAGTTGGGCGATTTCCTCGTCTAGCTTTGCCTCCATCTTGGGGTCATTGATCTTCTGTCGCACCTTGGTCTTCAGCCCAATCTGTACCTGGCGATGGAGGAAGGCGCGGATGTTGTCGGCGTCGCGCGGGAATTGCTTGGTGATCGGCTCGATGATGTCCTCGAGGTCCTCATATTCCTGGATGATGCGCGATTCGGCAGACGTGACGCCGACGCGCCGGTCCAGGGTCTCCTTGAGCCACTTGCGCTGCTCGCGGATGCCCAACGTGATGAACACGGCAATCGCGCCCACGCCGGCCAGCCCAATCGCCATGCCGCCGATCGTGCCCCAGATGCCGGCGTCCATCCACGCCCAGGCGACGCGGTTGAAGAGTGTGTGTAGGCCAAACGCCATGGCCCACCCGCCAATCATAGCCAGAATCCGGCCGGAGCGCTTCTGAAAACGGAACCAGCCGACTGCTCCACCCACCAGCGCCGACGCCGTGCCGTGCATCAAGCACGTCGAGAACGAGCGGGTCAGGGCGGTGCCGATGCCTTGCGTCGGGTCCATCTGCATGTACAGAAAGTTCTCGTGGATGGAGAAGCCGATGCCAGAGGCAAACCCGTAAATCATGCCGTCGACGAAGTAGGTGAACTCCGGGCGACGGGAGATGTAGAAGACCCACAGCGACTTGCCGATTTCCTCGACGATCGGTGCCACCCAAACGGTCGCGATCAACATCGTACTGCCGCCGATGATGCCGGCCAGCGGCGTAGCGATGCGGAAGTTGAGAAACTCGGCGATCAGATAGGCCCCCAGCGCCCCCCAGAAGAAACACAGCACGACCAGCCTGAAGGAGCGCGAGGCGTACAGGTCCATCGTGTAGATGACGACCAAAAAAATCAGAGGGATGCCAAACGCGATGAGTGCAGCGATGAGCGCGTTGATGTTCATAAACCACCTCCAGGCGGATAGCGCAAGTAAGAACAGGCAAAGAGTGAAAAGAATTCTGCGTAGGGCGAGAGCGGTTCGGCTTGCTCCAGCGTATCCAGCGCCTCGCGCAGCAACTGTGCGACCGATTCGGGCGCGGCAGGCAGCACGTCCCGGCACAGGGCGGCCGCCCCTGCGACGTCGCCGCGTCCGGAGCTGACCCACACCTGGGCGGCGTCCACCCAGCCGTTCAGCGTGCCATCTCCCGTGCGCTTTTCGCGTGCCGCCGTCAGGGCGTCAGCGTCCGGATCGAGCAGCGGGCCGAGCAGGGCCAGCTTGGCGTGCAGGCGGAGCGCGTCCTGCGGCGGCGCGTCGGGCAGCGCGGCGTGATAGGCAGAGTGGGCCTCTGCGGGCCGGCCCTGGAGCGCGTACACGTCTCCGATTCCCTCGTGGGCCTGCCGCCGTTCGAAGGCGACGTCGGCATCGTCCGCGTCGACGTCGAGGGATTGGAGGTAGAACGCCAGCGCCGCCTCGTCGGCCTGGCGCGTGCGGGCCTTGTCGCCTGCCAGGCGCGTGAAGCGGGCCGCCTTGAGCGCGCTCTCGCTGCGCCGGTAGTGGTAGGCAACTTGTTCCAGGCGCTCGTACTGCGACTGTGCGTCGACGTGCAGGAGGTGGTCCCCAATCTGTTCGTGCCACTGGCCGCGCTGCGCGTGCGAGAGCGTCTCGTAGATGGCGTCGTGAAGCGATTGGCTGCTGAAGCGATAGACCGGAGCGGGTGGGGGCGGCGCGATCAAGGAACGCCGGGTTGCCTGGCCCAGCCAGGTCTCCAAATGCCCGGCGGCGTAGCCGTCGGCGTACAGGTGCGCGACGAACTCGCCCGCGAAGGGGTCGCCTACGACTGCCCCACGCTGCAGTGCCCCCTGCGTGTCGGGGGTCAGCCGCCCCACCTGCGCCAGCATGAGCTGTTGCAGCGTGCGCGGGAGCGGTGGCGGCGGCCCGCTCCAGCGCGCCGCACCGCTGACCGGATCGATCACCACGGCGTTGGCGTCTTGCAGCGCGCGGCAGTAAGAGAAGATGAACAGCGGGTTCCCGCCCACCCGTTCCAATAGCCAGGCGGCCAGGTCCGGCTCCAAAGCATCGGCGCGCAGGGCCCCGGCGGCCAGTTCCCGGCTCTCCTCGTCGCTCAGGGGCGGGATGACGTATTCCTGCCCCCACCACTCGACGCCCGGGCGGGCCGTAGCGAGCAGGAAGAGCGGCCATTCGGCAGAGGCCTCGGCGACCGCGCGCAAAATGTGCTGCGATTCGGGGTCGATCCACTGAATGTCCTCGATGATCACCATGGTCGGTTTTTGGAGCGTTTGGCGTTCGAGGAGCAGTTCGAGTGCGTGTGGGATGGACGTCCGCTCGCGCAGAACGTCCCACATCGAAGGCCCGTGTTGGGCCGGAGCCGTCGTCGCTTCCGCTACGCGCCGGTTCAGCAGCGCCGCCAGCGAGGCGACGTCCTTCTTCTGCTCCTGCTGGAGCCGGGCGAAGACGCCGTCGGTGGGAGAGGGGGTAGACGCGAGCGGCGCGGACAGTTTTTGCACGACCGGTGGCAGTCCCAACAGGTCTGCAAAGGCGGGCAGCGACGCGGTCAGGTCGAAGCGGGCCAACTGGTCGCGCAGGTGGTGGCGGCGCGTTTCGGCGGGCTGGTCTTCTTCCAGCCCAAACCATTCGCCGACCAGCTCGGCCCACGGCAGGTAGGGCGTGGTCTGGGCGAAGGTACGGCAGCGGCCAGAGAGGACGGTCATGCGGCGCTTGCGGGCGGTCTTGATCAGGGCGGTGACGATGCGGCTCTTGCCGAAGCCGGTTTCGCCCAGGAGGGCCAGGGCCTGGCCGCGCCCTTCGATGGCTGCATCCATATACGCTTCGAGGTCGCGCCGTTCCTGCCGGTGGACGAGGAGGGGGGATTCGGACAGGTAGTAGCCGCGGCCCTTGCGCAGCCCGCGCAGGTCGAAGCGGGGCACCGGCTTGGGGATGCCTTTGAGGGGGATGGCGGGGAGCGTGTCGGCGACGAAGTCGTCTTCCACCTCCTTCCAGATCACCGGGTCCAGCACGGTTTGGCCGGGGGCGGCTTTGCTCATCAACCGGGCGGCCAGGTTGACGGCCGGCCCGGCGACGACGTATTCCCGGCGGTGCAGGTAGCCGATCTCACCGGTGAAGATGCGGTCGTAGGTCAATCCGAGGCGCTGGGTCAGCGGCGGGTCCAGTTTGAACTCCCGGTTGATCTGGTTCAGGAGGGTGTTCAGTTCAAGGGCGGCGGAGGCGGCCAGGCTGGGCACGCCTTCGTGTTGTTTGAGCGCGCCGAACGGGTTGAGGAGCGTGAAGCCCTGCACGTAGGGATCGACCTGGCCGATGATGCCCTCGCGGCTGGAGACGATGTCTTGGGCCTGGACGAAGTAGCGGTGCAAGACGGCAGCGGCCTGGTGCGGGCCGGGCGGCCCGTAGGCCATCTCTTCCAGGCCCATCAAGTTGACGAACTGGATGGCCACCGGCGGGTGTTGGCGGATGTCTTCGCCGCGGGCGATTTGCACGAACAGGTCGGGCGGGAAGAAGGGGGAGAGGGCTTCGACCTGGTCGAGGCTCTGGCGGAGCTGGTCCACGAGGTCGGGGATGCGCTGGCTGAAGGATGCGGAGAGGCGGGGGCGGCGGCGTGTGGGGGGGACGGCTTCGTAATCGTCCAGGTCACCGCTTTGGAGGCCCAGGACGACGTGGCCTTGCAGGGCGAACTCGTCTGGGGGGAGCAGTGCGCGCGTGGCTGCGTCGGCGACGACCTGGCCGGGTTCGCCTTCGCCCTCGGCCTGCATCGCGCCCTGGACGGGGCCGCCGGAGATCAAGAGTTCCATGCGACTGCGGTTGCCGACGACGGCGGCGAAGGCTTTGCCGCGCGCCACGCCGGCGCTCATGGTGAGGGAGAACGTCCCGTAGGCCGTCTCGAGGTGGGCGAAGCGGCCGATGGCGCGTACCATGCGCAGGGCGGTGCGGGTGGCCCATTGTGCGTCGAGTCCATCGGGTTGGGCGGGGAACGTGGCCAGCACGGCGTCTCCGGCGAAGAAGAGCAAGTCGCCGCCGGACGTCAGCAGGGGGTCCAGAATGGCGGCGAAGAGGTCGCGCATGAGGCGGTTCATCTCTTCCCGGCCGGCGGTGCCGCGTTTGGAGAGCTCGCCGGTGAGGGCGGTGAATCCGGTCACATCGGCGAAAATGAAGGACCCTTCGAGCAATTCGCCGGAAGGGTCCCCCGGAGTTGGGTTCAGGTCGAGCAGGTAGCGCGGCAGGAACGTTGTCAGGGTATGACGGAGCGAATTAAGGGCAACGATCACCTGCCGGAGGTGACGCGCGAACGCTTGGCCCGTCTCTCCGGCAGCAGCGCCGCCCTCAAAGATAAGCGTGTCTGGGTCAGGGAAAGCCCGCAGTTGATCGAAAAGGTCAGAAGGCAGAAGTGGGGCCAGGCGGCGCAACAATCCAATCCAGGCGTGCGCCTCCGTTCTCACTTGTCCTTGACTTGTTTCCCCAACGCGGACCAAATCCCGACCGGTACGTCTCGTCCGCGCTTGCGCGCGAATCGGGTTCGATACACCCACACATCTTGCTCTAATTCACGTTCAAGATAGCCTTTGGCGACCAGGTTATTTAGCATGTCCTCGACTTCGTCTGCAGGCAATCCCATGTAAGCGGCTGCTTGTTCGGCTGTTTGGTCTCCCTCGCGGGTGATGCGGTTCATCAGGCGGCGCAGCCCCATCGAAAGTTCGAGCAAATCGGCGGGCGTGATTCCTTCTCGGTTTTCCCTATCGTCAATTTCGTTTTGGATACGGTTGAATATGCCCATCGCTACCTCCTAGAAAAATTCTGGCATCTCGATGGGCTCTGGTTGAGGCCGGCACACTCCACACCAGAGAACGTCCGAGACTACCACGGCTTTGGGCGTATTGTTCCCGCCTAGGTACATCACTAGCATTGTGGGAAGCGTCGTTGTATGGTGTTCCATGCATACCCCCCGTCCGCAGAATTTACACACGCCAACAGCGGGTTCGCCACACTGGTAACAGACCATTCGCTCCCCCTTAAGCTGCCGCTTCTACGATTGCCGCGATGTCGCGGATCGCTTGAGAGACAACATGATCGGGGAACCGCAAGGAGAAGATATCTGAAGAGGCCAGGCGCGCCATATCTTCTGAGAGAGGCAGAACTGCGGCCACAGGGGCTTCGAACGTGCTCTCTACGGTCTTTTTCAGGTCTGCGAAGTCCAACGAACTGATCGCTTTATTGATGACCAGGAACAGTTGGGGCACTTCCAGTTTGCGAGAGACGTCGACGGTCACCGCGGTGCCCTGGAAGTCCTGCTGGTCGGGCCGCAAGATGATGATCAACAGGTCGGAAATGGCGATAGAGAGGAGGGTCTCCTCGTTCAAGCCGGGGTGGGTGTCGATGAACAGGTAATCCAGCTTCAGTTCTTTGATCAGGGAGCGGAAGCCGTCGTTGAGCAGCCCGACCTCGTACCCTTCGCGCAGCACTTTGGCGATCTCACCCGCGCGCAAGCTCGATGGAATGAGGTAGATCTTGCCGCTGATTTCGATATCGCCGGATGCCCCAACCCTGGCTCCCATGTCGTATGCCGTCTCTTGGATCTTGCAGCGTCCATAGAGGTAATCGTTCAACGATTTGTCGATCTGCTCTTCGTTCATTCCGAAAAGGACGTGAATGCCGGGGGATTGAATATCTGTATCAATCACCCCGACACGGTACCCCTTTGCTGCGAATTGAGCCGAGACGTTTGCGGTAATGTTGGACTTTCCCGTACCGCCTCGGAAGGAATGGATGGAAATAATTTTACCCTTGCCCATCAGGACCTCCTTAGGATGTTATAGCTTTACTCTTCAGACTGGCTGCGCAGGTTGCGCACCCGTTTGGTCAAATCCTGGAAATAGTCTGTGTCGACGATTTCTGCCACGCGGAGTTTCCGGCGTTCTTCATCGATCTCTATACGCAGTTGAGCCACCTCCTTACGTAGCTTCTCCTCACGTTCTTTGACGGCGCGCACCATTTGCTTGACGGCGTCGGCCACCGCCACAAGGGCCCGGTCAGACGATTCGACGTTCTCGATGTTTGCCATCGCCTGAGTGTATTGCCCGGCAGCGACCAGGCGCGCCCAATGCCCTAACCGCTCGATGTACTCGGTCATGTGGCGGGCGCGCTGGCTGAGCAACCGAAAGACCGCTTGAGAGAGGGCGGGGGAATTGTGCACCATCTCCAAAAAGTCTTCCCGGCGCAGACGGCGCAGGACGGCTGGGCCAATCGCGCTGGCGCTGGCCGAGCGCGGCTGGCCGTCCACCAGTGCCAGCTCTCCCAACGTCTCTCCTGCTTTCAACGTGTTCAGGGTCAGTTCTTCCCCGGCCTCGTCGAAAGTAAAGATGCGAATCTGGCCCGAATCGATGATGTAGAAGGCGTCTCCTGGGTCGTCACGGTTGAACAACACCTGACCGTCTTCCAGGTGCACGACTTCCAGGACGCTCTGGAGTGATGCGTCGGCTTCTGTGAGAAGAATCTTCGCCAGCGACTCTCGATTAGCCATCAACCCGTATGGTACACTAGATTTGTCATTCGTGCAAATCAAGTGTACCCGTAACTGCTCAGGCTGTGCGCCTGGCAGTTACCCGCCTGGCGCGTCGAAGGGAGAAATGGGGGTTTTGAGGGCGGCGAAGCCGCCCTCAAAACCCCCACTCCCCCCTTTCGCGGCGGGAAAGGCAACTGCGAAGCGTAAGCTGAGCAGTTACGTGTACCCACAGGGTGCATTTGCTCCCTGAGGCAGTCAATTGTTTTTTAGCCGTAACTGCTCAGCCTAACCGCCGGCGGGTCATTGCGAGGGCGCGTTAGCGCCCGAAGCAATCCCCAAAACGCGATCAGGAGATTGCTTCGCGGCCCTTTGGGCCGCTTGCAATGACCAGAGTGAGCAGTTACTTTTTTTTCGTGCCGGCCCGTGCCAAACAGAACAAAGTCACTCGCCCGCATAGCGGTGCAAAAAAGAGGATGGGTGGGGCCTGCCGGTCTCGATTCCAGGACGAGTTGCTTCCTACGACCGATACTTCCATCCCAGTATCAGACCGGTGCAGATCAGCGTCAGCCCACCGCCGAGCAGGAAGCTGCCCAGAACGAAGGACCCGCTGCGGCCGCCGCTTGCGGGCAGAATGGTCTCCGCGTCCACAGGCGCTGCCGCTACCGCCACGGGAGTCGACCCCGGCGCCGGCGGTGCAGCGGTTGCTGCGCCCTCACCGGCAGGCGACGCGGGGGTAGCGGTGACCTGCGCCACGGGCGTGCCGCCCGCTGGCGGCTGGGTCGGACGGGGGGATGGCTGGGTTGGGGTTGGCGACGGCGCTGGCGCGCCGGCGACGTGGTTGCTGACGAGGTGGACGAAAGAGCCGGAACCGCTGATGGCCGGGAACGCGCCTGTGCCTGCAAACGATGTCCATCCCTGCAGTAAACCGGTCTGCTCGACGGCGTAGGCGGTGTTCGGAGTGGTCCATAGCCCATCGTTGTTGCGCGCGGGTGAGTGGTTGGCGTATGCACAGACCAATTGGGACGATCCGCCGGCATAGGCACACCTGGCAGTCCCCAATTCGCTCTCGGCTGCGATAGCGTAGTCTGCCGACAGGTCGGCGGGCGGGCCCTCCATCGGCTGGCCTGCGGCGTCGTACCACTGCACGTCGAAGTAGACCCGGTAGGCGCAGATGGGCGAGTCGCTCGAGGCGCTGGTGGTGTGACCGCCCAACGTCCACGAGGCGACTTCACCCGCGCCGAACACGACCGCCACCGGCGCGCCGGGCCATGCACCCGCCTGGCCGGGGGCGAAAACCGTTGGTTGCCCCTGATCGGCGGGACCGGGAGAGAGTTGGTTGTCTCCAGACACCGGAATGGCGATCGGCTCCGCGCCGTCGTTCCGGTAGCTGAAGAAGGCGGTGTAGCTTCCGTTGCCGTTGTCGACGACGCACTCCAGCAGCGGTTGCACCGACGCGTCCGGCGTGGGGGTCGGCGTGGGCTCCGGTTCCACAGGTTGCGGCGGGATCGTCGGCTGAGGCGGCGCGGCGGCAGACGCGTCCTCGGTCGGTTCCGCGGTGGGTTCCTCAATCGGCGCAGTGGGGCTTACAGTCGGGGCCAGTTCAGGCACGACCGCCACGGGCGTATCGTCGACAGGCAGCGGCTCGCGGGTCGGGACACCGGCTGTGCCGAGCAAATTACCCTCTCCCCCGGCCACGACGGCCACTACGATCCCCACGATCAGGATGGCGATCAGGATGCCCAAAGGCGGGATGCGTTTTCCCTTGAATCTCAACATTGTTTCCCCCACACCCTACCGACGAGAACGCCACCATTCGACCGCGACAAACACGATGAGCGCGACGAAGGCGACCACCAGGAACCACTTCGAGCTGTCGACGGCCGTTCCGAATCCCCCTCCCGTGCTAGAGGGTACAAAAAGGGCCGCCAGAGCCAGGACGGCGACCAACATTGCCCCGGCGGCAGCCCATACCCGACGACGAGGGTGAATTATCCACCGCACCAGTTGCTCGATGGCGGAGGGATGCTCCCTGCGCCACTCCTCGGCGACTGCACGGTGCACGCGCTGGCGCAGCGCCTGGGGCGGAGCCTCCGGTCCCATGGCACGGGCCAACACCTGCACAGCAGACGCAAGCGGCGGCCTTTCACCGTGCTCGTCCATCTGCCCCTCCAAGAGAGCGTCGGTGAAAGCGGCCAATGCCTGATCGTGTTTCAGTTCTTGCTCATCCATACCATTGCTCTAGGGCGACAAGGTTATCATTTTTGTCCATTGCGTCTTATTCCGTCATCCCCATCTCTTGGGCCGCTGCTGCCACCGCCCGGCGATAGCGCGATTTTGCCGCTTCCAGAGAAATGCCCAATTCTTCGGCTATCGTTTTGAAAGGTAGTCCTTCTGCAAAACGCAGCAGCAGAATTTCCTGATAGTCGGGAGGGAGGCGCTGCAACGCCAGCCGCACGACTGTGCGGTCTTCCCACTTATCTACTGCCCCGTGCATTGCCTCGCCCGCGTCGAGGGGAATAGTGTCGGGTTGGCGTCCCTGGGCGCGAAAGTAGTCGGCCGCTTTGTGGCGCACAATGGCCGCCAGCCACGTCCGAAACGTCGACCTGCCCCCAAACCGGTTCAACCCACGCAACGCGGCGATGAATACCTCCTGTGTGACGTCCTCTACGGCGTCCAGCGGCACCATTGCCCGCAGCCGGCTGTAGACGCGCGGAAGGTATCGATCGCACAGGAGATTGAACGCGGCCTCGTCGCCGGCCTGCGCCTGCTCTACTAACTCTTCGTCACTGGTTACGGTATGATCGTGTCTCATAAATATAGTCGTCTTAGAAGCCTTGAATGGGTCGACCGCTGGCTGGATTGTCATGATATACCAGACTGCGTACGCTTACAAGTCACGCCGCAGCCACGCCCAAATGGTGTACGTCCACGGCAGTGCGAACGTCCCCGCCACGGCGATCAGGTTGATGCCCAGCCAGTTGGCCCAACTGCCGACGGCGGGATACCAGAACCAGACGAAGCCGTAGATCACGTAGGACCCCAACACGGTCAGGCTGAGCAATCCGGCCTGACCTGAGGACGTGGGATACGGACGCAGGGCTGCCAGCGCAACCAACCAGGTGACGTACCAGGGCTGAAACCACGGGGTGACGAAGAGCAACAGAAACAGGACCACGTCGTAGGCGTGCCGGAGTACCTCCCCCGGCCTGGTCCACGCGCGCCACACACGGACAGCGTACCAGCCCCCCAAAGCGACCATGGATGCTGCCCGCACCGCCCGCGACGCTGCTTCCTCGCTCACGCCCCCCAATGGCAGCCCCAGTTTGACGATGGCCGGCAGCGAGTGGGTGTACAGGCCCGAGCGTTCCGACAGATTCGCCAGCGCCGCCAACGGCTCGGGCAGCGATAGGTACGCCAGCCCAACCACGCCCACCGCCAACGCTCCTCCGCCGATCAGTGTGGCCCAAAACGCCCGCCCCGTCCCCTTCCGGCGCGCCGCGGCGAGCAGAAAGAGCGGCAGGAGCGGCGCGGTGGGAATCTTGACCAGAAAGGAGCACGTCAACGCCACGACCATCAGAAAAGGATGATCCATCTCCCACAGGAGGATGCCCAACACGGCCAGCGCCATCATCGTGGCGTCGTTGTGACCGTTGACGGCGAACTCGTAGAGGATCAGCGGATTCCAGGCGAAGAAGAGCAGCCCGCCCAGCGCGACGTCCGGCGCGCGCCGCTTCAACATCTTGTAAATCAGCACCGACTGCACTGCGTAGGCCGCGATGGCGACCGCCTTGAAGCCCAACAGGTTGAGCGCCAGGCTGCCTCGCCCCAACACCCTCACCACCGCCGCGCTGACCCACATCCACAGCGGGCCGTAGTTCGGCACGACGTAGCGGAAGGCGGAGTAACGCGCGAAGACCGCCCCATCGATCTCCGCAGGCGGAACGACCAGCGGATTCATGCCGAAGTAGGCCACCTCTTCCCCGTGGCCCACGTAGTCCACCACGTCCCCCGCGCCGACGGGGTAGGTGAAGGCCAGCGCCGCTGCCAACCCCAGCCCCAATAGCAGAACCAGCGGGGCGAGCGCCGCGTGGGGATGCCGGCGGCAGATGCGGTAGCTCAGGACGTAGAGGCAGAAGAGCGCGGCGAAAGCCGCCAGGAACGCCACAGCCGGAAGGTGCGCCCGGCCAGAGACCACCGGCAGGTCGATTGGGGCGTCGTCGATGTAGGCGAACAGGTTGTAGGGCAGCACGAAGGCCACCAGGTAGACCACCAGGGACAGGCAGAAGGCTATAAGCAACGCCAGTCTGGGTCGACGGGCCGGCGCGTCCATGGACGAGCTCAGCGCGCGCGCCCCAGCAGGTCGAGCGCCAGGCCGTACAGGGCATCGGCGGCCGGGCCGGAGAGGGTGGCCGCGCCCAGCGCCTCCAGCGACCGCTCGGTGGCCTCGCGCGCGTGCGCCTCGGTCCAATCGCGGCTGCCGGTCGATTCCAGCACCGCGATGGCCTGCGCCACGTCGGCGTCGGAGAGCGTGGGCCGAGCCAGCAGCCGCTGCAGCGCCGTGCTCTGCGCCAGCCCGTAGACGATGGGCAGCGTCTTCTTGCGCCGTCTGATGTCTGCCCCCACCGGCTTCCCCGTCACTTGCGGGTCGCCCCAGATGCCCAGCACGTCGTCCTGCATCTGGAAGGCCAGCCCCAGCTCGCGCGCGAAGTCGGACAGGCGTGCCCGGCGTGCCGCCGGCGCGCCGGCGACGAGCGCGCCCAGCTCGCACGCCGCGCCGATCAGCGCGGCGGTCTTTCCCGCCACCATCTCCAGGTACGCCTCGGGGGTCACGTCGTCGCGCGTCTCGAAGCCGATGTCGAGGAACTGCCCCTCGGTCAATGCCAGGCACGTCCGGTCGAATGTGTCTAGCGCAGCGAGGACGACGTCGGCCGGCGCGCCGCGCCCGGCCAGGCGCAGCAGCGCCAGGTGGGCCAGGGTGAAGAGCGCATCGCCGGCGTTGATGGCCTGGGGTTCGCCCCACACCGCCCACACGGTGGGGCGGCCCCGGCGGGTGCGGTCCTGGTCCTCGATGTCATCGTGGATGAGGGAGAAGTTGTGGAGCAGTTCGACCGCCGCAGCGGCCGGCAGGGCGCTTTCCCAATCGCCGCCGCAGGCTTCGCAGGCCAGCAGGCAGAAGACGGGCCGCAGGCGCTTGGCGGCGCGCCCCTCGATGGGCCGGAAGCGTTCGTCGACCCATTCCAGATGGTAGCGCAGGTAGCCGTAGAGATCGTGCAGGCTGGCCCGTGGCGCGCTGACGACGTCACGCATCTCCGCTTCGAGTGCAGGGATGTAACGGTCGATGAATGATTGAACATCCATGATAGAACCTTTTTGTGCTCTTTGTGGTTGATGGCTTTTTTCAGTAGAGTCTTCAATGCGTGTCAATGCGTGTCGATTCGTGGCTCGAATGAAGTATGTCGACCAGCGGTGTGTGGCGCAAGGCCGCCACGTCCGGCGCGCCGGCGGCGAACATCGCTGCGCGGAGCTGGGCGACGAGGGTCGTCAGCGCGCGGGCCACGGCCTCGGCGGAGGTGTCTGCCGCGGCCAGCAGCGCGCGCGCGACGCCGCACACGTCGGCACCCAGCGCGAGCGCCTTGGCGACGTCGATGCCGTTCTGTACCCCGCCGCTGGCGACGAGGGGCAGGTCGGGCACGGCCGCCCGCGCCTGCACGAGCGCCTCGGCGGTGGGGATGCCCCAATCGCGGAACGCGGCCGCGACCTCCCGCTGGGCGTCGTCGAGGGCGCGGTACATTTCCACCTGGCTCCATGACGTGCCGCCCGCTCCGGCGACGTCCAGTGCTGCCACCCCTGCGTCGGCCAGGCGGCGGCACAGGCTCGCCGACAGCCCCCAGCCCACCTCTTTGACCATCACCGGCACGTCCAGCGCCCGGCAAACGCCCTCGATCTTGCGCAGCAGCCCCGAGAAATCCGTCTGTCCCTCCGGCTGGAGCGCCTCTTGGAGCGGGTTGAGGTGCAGGATCAGGCCGTCCGCCTCGATCATGTCCACCGCGCGGCGGCAGTGATCGACCGTGTAGCCGTAGTTGAGCTGCACCGCGCCGAGGTTGGCGAAGAGCAGGACGTCGGGCGCGACGTCGCGCACGCGGTACGTGCGCGCCAGTGCCGCGTCTTCCAGCCCGGCGCGCTGGGACCCGAGGCCCATGCCAACGCCGAGCTCTTGAGCCGCCTGGGCCAGGTGGCGGTTGATGCGTTCCGCTTCGGCGGTGCCGCCGGTCATCGAGGAGATGAGCAGGGGCGCGGCCAGCCGCCGGCCCAGGAACTGCGTGCGCGTGTCCACCGCTGCCAGGCTGAACTCGGGCAGCGCGCAGTGGGAAAACCGGTAACGCTCGAAGCCCGTGGTCAGCGATTCGAACGTCACGTCTTCCTCCAAACTGATGCGAATGTGGTCAGCTTTCCGTTCTCGATGCACGATGCTCGTAACCCTCTACCGAGTTAGGTGTTGTCAATGATGGCATCATACCAGCGGGATACCGGTTTGTCAAACTTTGACAAATCTCCCCGCTGGGATACAATACACACACCAAGCCAAACAGGAGGTAGAAAATGTTCGAGGAAGTAAAAGAGATCATCGTCGATTTGTTGGGTGTGGAGCCTGAAAAGGTGACCATGGAGGCGCGTTTTCGCGAGGACCTGGGAGCGGATTCCCTCGACCTGGTCGAGCTGGTGATGGAATTCGAAGAGCGGTTCGGCGAGGCGATCTCTGACGAGGACGCCCAGCAGATCAAGACCGTGGGCGACGTCATCAAGTTCGTCGAAGCGAGAATGTAACTCCCCATCTGCTCCAATATTCCACGGATGATCAATGAGAAGGTGCCGCCGACCCTGGCCGGCGCCTTCTTGTTGTGTCGCGGGTAACCGTTCAGATGAGGTCATTGCGAGCGGCCCGAAGAGCTTGCCCTGAGCGAAGTCGAAGGGGCCGCGAAGCAATCTCCTCATCGCGTTTTGGGGATTGCT
>JAFGOJ010000126.1 GCA_016926575.1 Anaerolineae bacterium
CCCTACACGTTGAACCGCACCGTGATGATGTCGCCGTCCTGCACCACGTACTCCCGCCCCTGCAAGCGCAGCGTGCCCCGCTTCCGCGCCACATCGAGCGACCCCGCCGCCAGCAAATCCTCGTAACTCACTACCTCCGCCCGAATGAAACCGCGCGCCAGGTCCGAGTGAATCGCCCCGGCCGCCTCCAGCGCCGTGGCCCCCACCGGAACCGTCCACGCCCGCACCTCATCCTCCCCCACGGTGAAAAACGACTGCAACCCCACCAGTTCATAGCTCAGACGGATCATCCGTTGCAGACCCGGCTCCACAATCCCATACTCGGCCATGAACACCTCCGCATCCGCCGCGTCCAACTCCGCAATGCTCATCTCCAACCCGCCCCGCAGGCAAATCACCGCCGAGCGCCGGTGCTCGTACCCCAGGTAGTCGTCCGGGCGATCGCTGCCCTCATCCCCCACGTTCAACACCACCAACACCGGCTTGCTGGTAAGAAACTGATACCCGCGAATCGCAAGCTCCTCTTCCCGCGTCAGAACCATGTCGCGAATCGGCTGCTCCTGCTCCAACGCCCCCTTGATCCGCACCATCAACTCCAACAGCGACTCATCCGCCTGCCGCTCGGGATAGACCTTCTTCTTCGACAACCGCTCCGACAGCCGCTCGACACTGCGTTCCACGATCATCAGGTCCGAAAATAATAGCTCGAAATCCATCGCTGCCAGGTCGCGAACCGGGTCCACACTCCCGCCCGGATGCGGCACGTGCGCGTCCTCGAAGGCCCGCACCACGTGCAGGAACGCGTCGTTCTGCGATACCAGATTGAGCAGCGGGCCGCTCAAACCGCCCTCCTTTCCAATCCCCACCCGCAACCCGGCGATGTCGTTGTACTGAATCTGCGCCCACGTCGTCTTGCGCGGCTGGAACATCTCGCACAACCGCTCCACCCGTGGGTCCGGCACCGCCACCGTCGCCACGTGCGCCTCGACCTGGCCCGTGCTGTACGCCGCCGTCTCCACCTGACTGTGCGTCAACGCATTGAAGATGGTCGTCTTTGTGCTATTTGGCAGTCCAATGATCCCGATTTGCATCTTATCCCCCCAAAAATAGAAAGCAAAGCGACGCCCACGCCGCTCTGCCAAACCGGTATTCTACCACAGAGACACAATTCCACCAGCCCCCCGCCAAAAAACGCTTGCCTGAATGCCCATCTGGTGTATACTCCAGGTTGGCTGGAGCCTTTAATACATAACGAGGTGAACGAAATGACAGACTTGAATGTGATGCGTACCCTGGCAATCCAGGCCGATACCAAAATCATCCTGCTGGTGATGGACGGCCTGGGTGGACTGCCCCAGACGCCCGACGGCCGCACCGAACTGGAGGCCGCCCACACCCCCAACCTCGATGCCCTGGCCGCCCGCTCGATCTGCGGAATGAGCACAGCAGTGGCTCCGGGTATCACCCCCGGCAGCGGACCCGGCCACCTGGCGCTCTTCGGCTACGATCCGCTCCGGTTCGAGATCGGGCGCGGGGTGCTGGAGGCCCTGGGCATCGGCTTCGACCTCCAGCCGCAGGACGTCGCAGCCCGCGGCAACTTCTGCACGCTCGACCCAGAGACCGGCCTGATCACCGACCGCCGCGCGGGCCGCATCCCCACCGAGGTCGGCGCGCGGCTGTGCGAAAAGCTGCGCGCCATCCACCTGCCCGGCGTGGAGACGTTCGTCGAACCGGTGAAGGAGTACCGCTTCGTGCTGGTGCTGCGCGGCGCAGGCCTGGCCGACGGGCTCACCGAAACCGACCCCCAGCAAGTGGGCAAGCCCCCCCTACCCGTCCAGCCCACCCGCCCCGAAGCCGCACGCACGGCCGAGCTCCTCAACCAGTGGCTGGCCGAAGCCCGCCGCCTCCTGGCCGACGAGTACCCCGCCAACGGCTGCAACCTGCGCGGCCTGGCCCAGGACCCCGGCCTGCCCACGATGCCCGACATCTACGGCCTGCGCTGTGGCGCTATCGCCACCTATCCAATGTACCGCGGCGTAGCAAAGCTGGCCGGCATGGACGTACTCCCCACCGGCCAGACCATCGAGGACGAAGTCGAAACGCTCAAAACCTACTGGCAGGACTACGACTTCTTCTTCTTCCACGTCAAAAAGACCGACAGCGCCGGCGAAGATGGCGATTTCGACCGCAAAGTGGCGGTGATCGAGAACGTCGACCGGGTCATGCCCGACATCCTGGCCCTCGAACCCGACGTCATCATCATCTCCGGCGACCACTCCACCCCCGCCGTGTGGAAATCGCACTCCTGGCACGAACTGCCGGTGCTCCTGGGGGCAAAGTACATTTGCCCGGACGGGGTGACGGCCTTCGGCGAGCGGCCGTGTATGGCCGGCGGCCTGGGCCACATCCGCCACGTCGATTTCCTACCCCTGGCCATGGCCCACGCCGGCCGGTTGGCCAAGTTCGGAGCGTAATCGCGTATACGGTCGGTGGGGGCGCGATTAAATCGCGCCCCTACCGCCGCCACCACACGAACGCCGCCCCACCGATGGCCGCCGCCTGCGCCACCAACACCCCCACAATCACCGCCGCCACGTCCATCCAGAACCGCACCGGGAACAGCCGAATCAACGTGTCCGAGTAGGCGAAGGTCCACGTGCCCGGCGGGAAAAACAGCTCGTGGAACTGGACGAAGAAAACGTTCCACGAGGCCAGCATCAATCCACCTATGGCAGCCAAAAGCCCCAGTAGGATGAAGCTCCCGCCCATCAAGGCCACCGGCGCACGGGCGCGGGTGGCCGGGCGCGACCCGAGCACCGCCGTCCCCGCCACGACCACCAACCCGGCCGCCGCTCCGACCCGCAGCAAGATCCACAGCACGCGCTTCACGTCGACCATGTGCTCCAGTTCCCGCGCGTTGAATGCCGCCCCGCCCTCCGTTTCCAAATCGGCCAGCAGCTCGATGCCCGCGTCGGTGATCAGGTAGTCCACGCTGACCTCGGCCAGGCGGATGCGCTCCTCGGTCGAGAAGCCATACGTGTCGGGCGGGAAGCTCGCCTTCCCATACTCCCAGTTGACCAGCCAGTGGCCGGTGACGATGCGCAGCGTCGCCGCGAAGAGCGCCAGCGGCAGCGCGATGACAATCAGGATGTGCAGTAGCTTCGGCCAATGTTGCTTCATACCTTCTCCTTTGGAATGCCGACCAGCAGCGCGAGCGGCCCAACCATGAGCAACCACACCGCCACGCCGATGCCCAACCGGTCGGCGGCAATCCCCAGCCCCAGCGGAATCAGCCCGCCGATCCACCCGAACAAATTGCCCACCGTCATCACGCTCCCGCTCTGGTTGGGCAGCGCACCGTAGAGCTGAGCCTTGAGGATCGCGTACCATCCGGCGTTGAAAAACCCCAACAGCCCCAACAGGACAACCTTCCCCCACAGGGCAGGAGTCAACAGCAGTGCGATGAAAAGCACCAACTCGATAGCGGCGCTGACGCGCAGGTAGCGCAGCCCAGACGCGTGCTTGAGCAGCGGGATGATCAAAAAATCGCCCAACAGCCCTGTGCCGCTCCAAACCGCCACAGCGGCGCCAGCCTGAGCAGGCGTCGCTCCGGCCGCCTCGACCAGGTAGAGGGCCAGAAAGCCGAGCAGGACATCGAGCATCAGGTCCGAAAACTGGAGCAACGTCAACCAGCGCAGCACCGCACCGCGCCGCAGCGCCTGGAGCGCGTTAGCCATCCCCTGGCGGAAAGCGATACGCTCGCCCGGCGCGACCGGAGCGGCGAACGGCCGCCGCCATACACCCGCCAGAAAAACGGCCCCCAGCGCGGCGAAGAGCAGAAACAGCCCGCGCCATCCCGGCCCCAATGCGTTCGCGCCGACCAGGAAGAGCGGCCCGGCCACCACCCCCACCGACCCGGCGAAGGTCCAGCGCGCCATGTTCTGCTCCCGCTGCGCGGGGTCGACGTCCATCAGCGTAGCCTGCGAGAGCCCCACGAACGCGCCTGAAGCGGGCGAGAGGAGCACCATTGCCACAAGCAGCATCGAAAAGTGCCAGCTCAGCCCCGTCAGCAGGAGCGTCACTGTGAAGGCGATCCCACCGCCCAGTACCAACGTGCGCCGCCGCCACGTATCGGCCAGCACGCCGATGGAGAGCTCGATCAAGTTGCCGATCACGTGCGGTAAGCCCAACAGCAGGCCCATCTGGACGTAGCTCAGGCCCAGGTCGGCGCGGATCAGGGGCCAAGCCGCCTCGCGCGCGCCGTAGACGAACTCGTCCAGGAACTCGATCAGCAGGAGGGCGAGGGCCGATTGCGCCACGGGCTACGGTTCGAGCACGTAGCTGAGGACCACCAGGTGCGTGAGCATCTCCACCGGCGCTCGGTCATCGGTCAGCACCACGTCCCCCGGCTCGATCGTGCGCATCTGCCCCCACGCCTCGTCGACGATGCTCTGCAGCAGTGGGTCGGTCATCAGCGCGCGGTTCTGGAGCAGGTTCTCCGCTTCGGTGGGCTGGACCGTCGCCACGACGATGGTGTTAAACGACGCCGGCACGTCGATGGCGTGGATGGAGGGGAAGACCTCGCTCAGCGTGGCGATCATCGTCTCCACCAGCCGGTAGTCGCTGGTGTGACCCACGTTGATGGCCACGATGCCCTCGTCGGTCAGATGGGCGCGCACGTCGCGGAAGAACTCCACCGTCGTCAGGTGCCAGGGGATGTAGGGCAGCCGGTAGGCGTCGATAGCGATGACCGTGTACAGCCGGTCGGAGCGCTCCAGAAACACGCGCCCGTCACCCACGTGGACGGTCAGGTTCGGCTCGTTCATGTCGAAGTAAGTGCGCCCCACCTCGACGACCTCGGGGTCGATCTCCACCCCGTCGATGGGGATGGGGCCGAAGAAGTGCGTGTACTGCTTGGGGATCGTGCCGCCGGCCAGGCCGATCATCGCCAGGCTCTCGACGTCGTCAGCGGTGAAGGGCGGCGGATTGAAGAACGGCGCGATGACGAAGTAATCCCACGTGCCCCAGACGTGGGACTGGTCGGGGTGGTAGACCGAGTGGACCCCGCCGCCCTCGTTCAGGTACAGCTCGCGCCAGCCGTCGCGTTCGGTCACCTGGATATAGTGGTAGGCCGATTCAGACTCGTAGATCGCATCGGGATTGGGCTTGATCGACTGGCCGTGGAGCAGGAACGCCAGGGAGAGCAGCAGCACCGGCATGGCCAGGTAGAGCAGCGCCAGCTTGCGGTCGACGCGGAATAGCCCCAGCAGCGCCACGGCCAGCATCAGCAGGGAGAAAGCGAGGAAGGTGTAGCGCGTGCCGAAGGCAGGGATGAGTGCGAACACCGGGAGGAACGTCCCCAGCAGGCTGCCGGCGGTGGAGATGGCGTAGGTGCGCCCGGCGACGTGCCCGGCCTGCTCCACCCGCTCGATCAGCAGGCGGATGACGAAGGGAGACACACACCCCATCAGCGTGATCGGCGCGGCGAAGAGCAGCAACACGGCCACGAACGGCCCCACCAGCAGAAACAGGTTGTACTCGTAGCCGCTGAATCCCTCGATGGCCACCAGCAGAATGGGGCGAGAGATGAAGGGCACCAGGCCCACCAACAGCGCCGCCCAGGCCACCACCTGATAGAGCGTCTTCGGATGGGGGGAACGGTCTGCCCACCGCCCGCCGACGAAGTACCCCACCGTCAGGTACAGCAGGATCAGGCCGATGATCGCCGCCCACACCGGATGAGATTCGCCAAAGTACGGGGCCAGCAAGCGCGACGCCGACAGCTCCACCCCCAACGACGCCATACCGCTGACAAACGCAACCAGATAGAGATACGTAGGGTTAGCTTTAGGTTCCATCGGAAGGATTATATCCGCTTTCCCCGGATGGGCAACCTGCCTCCTGCTTCTTGCTTCCTGCTTCCTGTGGTACAATGCTCCTGTCGAATACCATCCAGACCATCGTAAGGTTGCGCCCTTGCGACAGTGTCTTTACTATGAGGTACGAATTTGAGTCGATCGGATCGTTCGCAACCGGCTCACTTCCGCCGGAACTTTGCCGCTTTCATGGCCGACTACGTCTTTTTCAGCGTGGCCTTCTCGTTTGCAGACACAGGCACGGTGATGCCCAGCTTCGTGGGCATGATGACCGACTCCAAGCCGATCATTGGGCTGGTGGGGACCATCTTCGCCGGCGCGTGGCTCATCCCCCAACTGGGGGCGGCCACGGTCCTGAACAGACAGCAGAGGAAGAAACCCGCGTTGATGGCAGCGGTCTACTCCGGCCGCCCGCTCTTCTTCATCCTCGCAGCGTTGATCTGGGCAGGCTTGACGCGCCACCCAGAGGTAATGCTGACGGTGTTCTTCACACTGATCGGGGTCTTTTCCGTGCTGGACGGCATCGCGTCTGTGGCCTGGTTCGACATCCTGGCGCGGGCCGTGCCGGTGACGCGCCGCGGGCGGTTGTTGGGCGTCTCACAGTTGCTCAGCGGCGTGTTGGGAGTGGTCATCGCCCGGCTGGTAGAGATCATCCTGGTACATCCGGCTCTCCCTTTTCCCAGCAACTACGCGTTGCTGTTCGCGCTGGCCGCGGTCGCCTTCATCCCCTCGGCCGTCGCGCTGGCGTTGCTGAAAGAACCGGAGGAAGAGCTCGTCAACCAGGAGCGCCTCTCGCTGCGCGAGCAACTGAAGGAGCTGGTGACCCTCTGGCGCGGCGACCCGACCTTCCGCCAGTTGATGGCCTCGCGCTGGCTGACAGGCTTGATGGACCTGTCGGTTTCTTTTTACGTCCTGCACGCAGTCACGCTGTTTGGAATTTCGCAGGGGCGCTTGCTGGCAGCGCGGACGGTGGGCAGTATTGTCGCCAGCCTGGGGTTGGGGTGGCTCAGCGACCGGCGCGGCCCGCTCCCGGTCATTCGTGTAGGCAGCCTGACGGCATTGGGCAGCCCGCTGCTGGCCATGGGGCTCCATCTTTTCGTCTCACCCACGCTGCCACAGGCTGAATGGATCTACCTGGCGGTCTATTTTCTGCTTGGGTTCACCCTAAATTCGCGTATGCTGGGCCATTTCAACTACGTGTTGGAAATGGCCCCGGAGGGAAAACGGCCGCTCTACATCGGCCTATCCAGCACGTTGACAGGGGTGCTGGTTCCGGCCTCTTTTCTCGGCGGGGTGTTGTTGCAGGTAACCTCGTATCCGGTATTGTTCGGCATCACGGCGGCCTGCATCGTCGGCGGCGTAGTCGCCAGCTTCAAACTGCGCCGGTCGGTGGAGTAACACAGTCAAGAACGTCATTCCCGCCGTCATTCCCGC
>JAFGOJ010000127.1 GCA_016926575.1 Anaerolineae bacterium
CACATACCGCCATTCTGCCCGTGAGCGGGCCGCTCACCTACACCTGGGAAGCGACCGGCCAACCTGGCCAAACCCGCGTCATCAGCGAGCCGGTGGATACCGCCGTGTTCACCTGGACGATGCCGGGCGCGCGCGCCGTCACCGTGACCGTGACAGGGCCGTGCGGCACCCCGGTCAGTGATACTCACCGCGCCACCGTCACCAGCGGAGACCATCTCGTCCACCTGCCGCTGGTGTCGCGGAACGCGCCGTAACGACAACGCCGGCAACACCTTTCATCCAATCTGCAGGAGGGCAAGATGAACCTGAAAATCAAGTGGCGTGCAGTTTCTCTGCTATTGGTTCTACTGCTGCTGATAGGCGCGGCGCAGAGCGCCACCGCGCCCCAGATACGCGCTTTGCAACCGGACGCCTCTGCGCTGTTTATCGAAAACGTCGGCCAGTTCCAAGACGCGCGCTTTTATGCCCGCGTCGCCGGGCGCGATGTCTGGCTGACGCAGGACGGCTTGTGGATCACGGCAAAGGCGGCGGATGGGCAAATCGTCCATCGCAAAGTGCGATTCCCCGACGCCAACCCATCTCCACGCCTGGAGCCGTTCGACCGCCGGGAAACCATCGTCAACTACTTCCGCACCTCCGACCCGCGCAACTGGCACACTGGCATCCCCACCTGGGGCGGCGTGCGCTACGTGGGCCTCTACCCCGGCGTCGATGTGGAGATCAGCGGCGTGCGCGGGCAACTCGTCTGGCGGATGGTCTGCCAGACGGCGTGTCCCGCGATCCGCGCGCAGATAACTGATGGGGATACCACGACGGCTCCCACGCTCGACGCGAATTTCACGCCGCTGTTCGCCAAGCCGGACGCGCCCCGCGTCCCCCACAATGACGCCAGCGGCCTCATCTACAGTTCCTACTTTGGCGGCAGTGAGAACGAGGGGGTCTATGCCATCGCCGCCGATGCGGACGGCGCAGCTTATGTCACGGGCCAGACATTCTCCACCGACCTGCCCGTCACGCCCGGCGTCGTCGATCCGGACACAAGCGGCAACGAGGCCTTTATCGCCAAGATCGCGCCCGATGGCGCAAGCTTGGTCTACCTCACCTACCTCGGCGGCAGTGACGCCCAGGGCGGCGTCGGCGTGGATGTCGGCGCGGGCATCGCCGTGGACGCAGAGGGCGCGGCCCACGTTGCCGGGTGGACGAACTCGGCCGATTTCCCCGTCACCGCGAACGCCTTCCAATCGCATCTCCACCTCTCCGGCACCAATCCCGACGCCTTTGTCGCCGTGCTCAGCCCCGATGGGACATCCCTGCGCTATGCTACCTACCTCGGCGGGAGTAACGATGACCGCATCGGCTACTTTAAAGAGGGCAACCCCATCGCCGTCGGCGCGGATGGCGCAATTTACGTCGTCGGGACCACCTTTTCGCCCGATTTTCCGTTCACGCCCAACGCCTTCGATCCCACGTACAATCAGTATCCCGACGCCTTTGTGACCGCCTTTGAGCCGGACGGCGCGCTCCGCTACTCGACCTTTCTGGGCGGCAGTGACTCCAATGACTTTGGCGTCGGTATCGCCGTTGCTGCGGATGGGGCCGCCTATGCGGTGGGGAAGACCAACTCGGTGGATTTCCCCGTCACTACGAGCGCCTTCCAATCCAACCTGCACGACCTGTACGCCGATGATGGGTTCCTAACCGTGCTCACGCCCGACGGCAGCGCGCTGCGCTATTCGACCTACTTTGGCGGCGCGGGTGGGGATGATAAACTTTATGGCGTCGCCGTCGGCAGCGATGGCGCGGCTTACGTCGCCGGCACGACCTACGCCTACGACCTGCCCGTCACGCCTGGCGTCCACAAACCGCTCTCGCCCAACGCCTACAGCGGCGATGCGTTCGTCGCCGTTCTCGATCCCGGGCGCAGCGCCGCCGCTTCGCTCCGCTGCGCCACCTACTTGGGCGGCGAAACAGATCGAGATCAGGGCCACGACCTGGCGCTGAACGCCGAGGGCGACATCACCCTCACGGGATGGACGCGCTCCTCCGACCTGCCCATCACGCCGGACGCCGTCCAGCCAACCATCGCTGAATACTGGGACGCCTTTGTCGCCGTGCTCTCTCCCGACTGCCGCGACCTGCGCTATGCCAGTTATCTCGGCGGCGACAATGGCGACAGCGGGTATGCCGTCGCCATCGGCCCGGATGGCGGCGCCTACGTCGCGGGCACGACCTACTCGAACCGCTTCCCCACCACGGGCGACGCGTTCCAGCCAAATTTTGGCGGCGGTTCCACCGACGGGTTCGTGGCGCGGATACGCATCGAGGCATGGGGCGCGGTCTCCGGGCAGGCGCGGGACGGCGACGGCCATCCGCTGGCGGGGATCGTCATCACGGCGAACGGGATCTATAGCGCCACGACAGCCGCCGACGGGAGTTACACCATCGCCTACCTGCCGCCGGGGACATACACCCTCACGCCGGGCAGCGGTTATCTTTGGACGCCGGAGGCGCGCGCGGTCACGGTCCCGCCAGATGCGACGGGGCAGGATTTTGTCGGGCGCAATATCGTCAAAACGGTCACGCCGTCTGCCTACCGGGGGACGCTGATGATGGGCGACCGGCTGACCTACACGGTGCAGATGGTCTTTCCCGATGAGGCTGCGCGCAGCTTCTACGACGCGATCCCCACGCACACGACCTACGTTCCCGGCAGTTTGAGTGCGCCGGTTGGCGTG
>JAFGOJ010000128.1 GCA_016926575.1 Anaerolineae bacterium
GATGACTTGCACCTGGTCAACGATCCCGCTACCTACGTTGCACTGGACTATCTTTTCACGCACCAGCCGCCCCTCCTGCGCCTGATCATCGGCACGCGGCACGACCCGCCCCTCTCACTGGCCCGGCTGCGCGTGCGGGGGGAGCTGGCCGAACTGCGCGCCCCCGCCCTGCGTTTCTCCCTGGAAGAGACCCGCGCCTTTCTGAACGATTCGCTGCACCTCGACCTCGCCACGGAGGACCTGAACGCCCTGCAATCTCACACCGCAGGGTGGCCGGCCGCCCTGCGCCTACTGGGCACCTCCCTCAGCGCTACGTCGACGGCCGGACGCAGTTCGCTGCTCCACACGACGCTCGCCACCCGCCATCACCTGTTCGAGTTCCTGGCCGCCGAAGTGCTCGACCGCCAGCCGCCGCAGATGCGGGCGTTCCTCCTCACCACGTCCATCCTGCCCGAGCTCACCCCCGCCCTCTGCCAGGCCGTGACCGGTGAGGACGCCACCGACCTGCTCCAGGATGTCGACCGCCGCAACCTGTTCGTCACCACCATCCCCGACCCCCACACCCACGCGCTGGCCTACCGCTATCACGCCCTGTTTGCGGAGTTTTTGCAGCGCCAACTGGCCCTCGAGATGCCGGAACGCGTTCCCGAACTCCATCGCCGCGCCGCCGAAGCACAACCCTCGGCCGCCCGCGCCATCGAGCACTACCTGAGCGCCGAGCTATGGGACGAGGCCGCCACGCTATTGGAACGATCCAGCGACGAAATGCTGCTCGAACAGGGGCTGACCGCCTCGGTAGAGGGCTGGCTGAAGGCACTGCCCTCCGCCCTTCTGGAGACGCGCCCGCAAGCGCGTCTGGTCATGGGGGCCTGCGCCCTGCAAAAGGGCGCGCTGCCCCAGGCGATCCTGTATCTGGAACAGGCCACACTTCAACTGGAACAAGGCGGCCCGGCACTTGCCGCCCTGCTGGGAGAAGCCTGGGCCATCCTCGCCGGCTGTTACTTCCTCGTAAACGACGTGCCACACGTCGTCGAGGCTATCGAGCGCGCCCTGGCGCTGCCCCTCCAACCCCGCGTCCACGTCCAGGTCCTCATGGCACGCGCCTGGCTGCACTTCTACGGTCGGGACTGGAACGCAGCGCGGGCAGACGTGGGCACAGCGCTCGACCTGGCCCAACGCAGCCTTGCCGCCGCCGCGCCACGGGCCGCCGGCGTCCTGACCCCACTGGCGTTCTATCTCAAATCGAACGTTGCGCTGCTGCCGGGACTGTTACCGCAGATAGAAGCGTTCTGCTACCGCGCGCTGGCCGCCTTCGACGCCCAGCCCAGCCCTTTGCTGCTGGCACTGCGCGAGCTCTCCGCCTTCATCCACCTGTGGCGCGGGCGGCTAGAAGAAGCCGCCGCCAGCGCCCAAACCGCACTCGACTTGCAAGCCCGACTCGGCGGTTACCCTTTCCTTGGGCTGGATAGCCGCGCCTGCCTGGCCTATGTCCACATCGCCGCCGGAGACTACGCCGCCGCGCAGCCGCTGCTGGACTACATCGTCTCGCAGTTGGAAACGCAAGCCATGGGACTGGCAGAGCTGCCCTGCGCGCTCTATCTAGCGGGGGCAAACGCCATCCGCCTGGGAGATTGGGACGCCGCGCGCGCAGCCGCAGCCCGCATGGAGGCCCAGTCGCGCCCCCTGGACGCGCCTGAGACCCCGGCGCTGCGCCTGACGCTGCGCGCGCTGCTGGCAATGGACGAGCGCCGCGACGACGACGCTGAGAACGCGCTGCGTCAGGCGGCCGCCCTGGCAGAGACGACGCCCAGCGTGGCGCTCTACAGCAGCCCGGCCCTCCTCCTGGCCCACTTCTACGCACAACGCGGCCGCCATCCAGACGCCCTGGCCGCCCTCCGGCCCGTGCTGGCCC
Source organism: Anaerolineae bacterium (assembly GCA_016926575.1). Taxonomy (GTDB): domain Bacteria; phylum Chloroflexota; class Anaerolineae; order B4-G1; family DUEL01; genus JAFGOJ01. The sequence goes on from JAFGOJ010000128.1 coordinate 1,913, forward strand.
ACGTCGAGCGCGACGCATGCCCCGGTCTGTTGTTGAAAGAAGGCCCCCTCACCGTTCCCTTACTGCGTCTGGCCCAAGACCGAGGTGTCTATCCCGCGCTCGCCGCGCGCATCCTCGCCCTGATGGGCAACGCCAGTGCCGCGGGAGCTGCGTTCGTCCCCCAGACCGGCGCGACGCTTACCGCCCGCGAGATGGACGTGCTGCGCCTGCTCGCTGCCGGGCACACGAACCGCGAGATCGCCCAGGCCCTCGGCATCAGCCCCACCACGGTCAAGACCCACGTCGCCCACCTGCTGGCGAAGCTCGACGCCACCGACCGCGCCGCCGCCGTCATCCACGCCCGCACGCTGCGATTGATCTAATCCCCCGTAACTGCTCAGGCGGTGCGCCAGGCAGGTAACTGCCAGGCGCGTCGAAGGGAGAAGGAGGGGGGCGGCTTCGCCCCCTCCCTTTCGCGGCGGGAAAGGCAACTGTGAAGCGTAAGCTGAGCAGTTGCAATCCCCCCAAAAATCATCCCCCATGGAGGATGCCGTCACCCTCCCTCGTCTGCTATACTGGCTCAAAGCAAGGAGGCAAGGGTGGCAGAAGAACTGCGTTCGCAAATCTGCGTGTGGCTGGCCGAGCGCCGAGTGGCCGTGTTGAGTGCCGCCGGTCCGGAGGGCGTCTGGACGATCCCCGTGCACTGCCGCGCCGAGGGCATGTGCGTCGCGTGCCTGCTGCCGCGCTGGGCCGACGCGCTCTTCTACCTCGAACAAGACCCGCACGCACGCCTGGTGATGATGGAAGCCGGCGCGGCAGGTGCCTTGCGCTGGCTGCTGCTCAGCGGCGAGGCAACCCCCCTCCCCGCGCCGGATTGGAGCGATTGGTTCCCTACCCCCACGCCCGGTTCCGCCGCACTCTATCAGGTCGTGCGCCTCATCCCCACGCGCATCGAGTGGGTCGACGAATCCCAGGGTTGGGGCGCGCGCGTGACGCTGGATGTTTGAAGACACAACAATAAAAGGAGAAAAAATGAACAATTCAATCAAATCCATCTTTCTGGTCTCGGCCGCGCTCGTAGCCCTGTTGGCCCTGTTGGCCCTGCTGGGGCAAGGCCAGACCCAGGCCGCCCCAACGGCATGCGTCGCCGGGCCACACACCGGGTCGCTCGGCAGCTCGCAGGAGTGGTGTGTGGAAAATAACCCGCACTATCTTACCGGAGACGTCACCGTCCCGGCCGGCATGACCCTGACCCTGCGCCCGGGCGTCGTCGTGCAGGGCTACGACCATACGCGCATCCGGGTCGACGGGCATCTGGAAGCGGCGGGCACAGCCGTCCAGCCGATCACGCTAACCTCGTTCGCCGACTCTGGCCCTGGAGAATGGGAAGGGCTCTATTTCGATGGGGGGACCGGTCTTCTGGATCACGTCACGGTCCGCTACGCCGGGCAAACCGACGACTGGGCATACGCCAGCATCCGTCTGAACGGCAGCGCCGTGACGATCCAGAACAGCCAGGTGCTCAGCGGGGCCGTCGCCGGGCAGGCCGATTCCGGCGTCCACCTGTGCTGTGGCGCCAGCAGCGCTGTCATCAGCAACACACTGTTCGCCGGAAACGGCAACGACCTGAACGACTATGCCGTCAATGCCTATACCAGCGGCGACGTGCTGACCCTGACGAACAACGTCTTCCTGAATAACCCTGGCTACCCGGCCATGATCAATCCCCCCAATCTGCATCGCGTCGGCGGCAACAGCTTTAGCGGCAACGGCCTCGACCGCATCGTGATCAGGGGCAATACCACCTCTATCGCCGAGGACGTGACGCTGGCCGACCAGGACGGTCTGGAGGCGTACCAGTTGACCGACGCCAATCTCACCGTGCCCTCCGGTATCACGCTCACGGTGGACCCGGGGGTGATGATGATGTTCAACAGCGGGCGGCACCTGCGCGTGGACGGGGCCCTGGTCGCCGTCGGCACGCTTGCCGAGCCGATCACCTTCACCTCCAGTGCGAACACCGGCCCCGGCGAGTGGGGCGGCTTTTACGTCAGCGGCGGGAGCGCCGAAATCCGCCACGCCACCCTGCGCTACGCCGGGCAATCGAACGGATTCGGCTATGCCGGCATCAACCTCCAATACGCCGACCTGGTCCTCGCAGACAGCCAGGTCCACGACATCCGCAACGACACCCAGGGCGATTCCGGCGTCCACCTGTGCTGCACCAACGGTGCCGCCAGCGCCACGATCGACAACGTGCGGTTCGCCAACATCGGCAACGCGGCCAACGACATCGCTGTCTCAAGCGCCGGGCACCTCAACCCCATCACCGTGACGAACAGCACCTTCGAGAATATCGCCGGATACCCGGTGCAGGTCGATTCGCTGGACGTGCAGCGCGTCACCGACAACCACTTCTCCGGCAACGGCTTCGACCGCATCCTGGTCGTCGCCGGGGCGGGCGGCGACGTCGTCGACGGCGCGCACCTGACGGTGCAGGACGGCCTCGAAGCGTACGAGCTGAACGGCACCCTCACCGTTCCCGATGGGCTCACGTTCACCGTCGATCCGGGCGTGAAAGTGATGTCGAACGCGCACATCCACGTCGTCGGGCACCTGGACGCCATCGGCACGCCGACCCAACCGATTACGTTCACCTCCAGCGCCGACAGCGGCCCCGAACAGTGGGCCGGCATCTACATCCAGCAAGGCACCGCCGACATGGCATATGCCACCCTGCGCTACGGCGGGGGCAGCTACGGTTCCGGCATCCGCGCCGCGCTGATCGTCCAGAACGCCGCGCACGAGCTGACGACACTCGACCACTTTATCCTGCGCGACAACGCCGCCGCGAGCCAGGCGGATTGGGCGCTGAACATCAACGGCGGGCACGTCTTACTCAGCCACAGCCAGATCATCAGCAACGGCAACGCGACCAACGACTACGGCGTAGGGATGGGCAGCAACGGCGCGCTCACCGCCACGCACAGCATCATCGCAGACAACGCCGGGACGGGCCTGTACGCCGATGGCAGCCGCACCAGCCTGACCTGCTCTACGATCAGAGACAGCGGCAGCGACGGCATCCGCCTGGCCGGCTCGGCCACCGTGTTCGACAGCCTCAGCTCGGCCATCGCAGACAACACAGGCTCTGGCCTGCTCAACAACAGCGGCAAGGTGGTCGATGCGCTCTACAACTGGTGGGGCGACGCCTCCGGGCCGGGCGGGGTCGGGTCGGGAACAGGCGACGAGGTCAGCGTCAACGTGCTCTACGATCCCTGGCTGCCGCTGCAGACCTGCTTCGCCGACCTGGCGCTGGACAAGGACGCCGGTCCCGACCCGGTGATGATCCAAGATACGCTCTGGTACACGATCACGGTGGCAAATCACGGGCCGGGCGCGGCGCAGGGCATCACGGTGACCGACGTGCTCGACGCAAGCACGCTGTGGGGGCCGGCGACGGCCAGCCAAGGCAATTGCAACACAACGGGGGGCATACTCACCTGCGCGCTGGGCGATCTGGACGTGGGGCAAACGGCAACGGTCACCCTGGTCGCCACGCCGACACTGCCGGGCACGCTGGTCAACACGGCTACCCTCAGCCTGGCCGGCTACGACGCCATCGCGGCCAACAACCTCGACGCGACAACGACCACGGTCGACGCGTTTATGATCTACCTGCCCTTGGTGCTGCGGAACTGACACCTCGAACGCCGGTTTAGGTGCGATCGAATCTGAATCAGGGGCGCGGCCAGGCCGCGCCCCTGTGGTATCGCGCACCCTGCACTTGACATTCCCCCATTCGCTGTTATAATTCCGCCCGTTTGTATACCAATAATAGGCATACCAATGGAAAACGACCAGAATAAACTGATTGCCATGGAAATCCACATGTTGGGCACCGTCGTGGCAAAAAAGACAATCCAGGCCATGCAGAACCACCGCGTCCTGGCCGAGGCCGGCATCAGCATGCTCCAATTCGGGGTGCTGCGCGCGATCTGCCGGCAGCCCTGCACCATCAGCGAACTGAGTCCCATCATGATGGTAGACCCGTCGACGCTGGTCGCCGCGGTCGATGCGCTGGAGCGCAAAGGACTGGCCGTACGCGGGCGTGACCCCAACGACCGCCGCCGCGTGCCGATTTCTGCAACCGAAGAGGGCGCTCGAATCGCAGCCTGCCCGCCGCTCAAGGGTCCCTTCGCAGCCAAGGACAACCCGCTGCTCAACAGCATCGAGGCCATGGGGGTCGAACGGGCGCGCCTGCTGCTGGACCTGCTGCGCGAGATGGTCGGCCACATGCCCGACGGCCCGGACCTGCTCGACCAGGTCACTACGTGGGTACGCTTGCAGTCGCCGGCCGTATTCCACCCATCCTCCGAACAAGAACAGGAGCATACCGCACAATGATACGATTGGCCAAATACTTGAAACCATACCTGGCGATGGTTCTGCTCAACATCGTCCTGTTGTTCGCGCAAGCGAATTTCGACCTGGCGCTGCCGGACTACCTCTCAGACATCGTCAACATCGGCATTCAACAGGGAGGCGTAGAAGACGTCGTGCCGGTTGCGATTCGCCAGAGCCAAATGGACAGGCTCACACTCTTTATGAACGCAGACGAAGCAGCGGCCGTGCTCGACGCCTACACGTTGGCCGACCAGGATTCGGCCGACTACGACGCGCTGGTCGAAGACTACCCCGCCCTGGCGGAAGAACCGATCTATCTGCTCAACGAGATCGACCGGGAAGACGTCAACCGGCTGAATCCCGTGCTGGGTGAGGCGCTCCTGGCGGTCTCGGCGATCGAGCACGTCGTCGCCGACCCCTCCGCCGCGGCAGAGATGGGCGGCGAACTCGGGTTCGACCCCAGTATGATCCCGCCCGGCATGGACGTGTTCGCCCTGCTGCAAATGATGCCGGCCGCCCAGCGCGCGCAATTGACCGCCGCGGTCGACGCGCGTTTCGTAGCGATGGGCGAGAGCATGGTGCTCCAGGCCGCGGTCGGCGCGGTCAAAGCCGAGTACGAGGCGCTGGGAATGGACACAGCCCGGCTGCAGAACGCCTACATCTTGCGCGTCGGCGGCATGATGCTGCTCCTGACGCTCCTCTCCGGCATCTGCACCATCGTCGTCGGCTACACCTCGGCCCGCACGGCGGCCGGGATGGCCCGCGACATCCGCCAGGACGTGTTCCGCCACGTCGAAAGCTTCTCCAGCGCCGAGTTCAACACGTTCTCCACCGCCTCACTCATCACCCGCTCGACCAACGACGTCACCCAACTCCAGATGCTGGTGATGATCATGATGCGCATGGTCTTCTACGCGCCGATGATGGGCATCGGCGGCATTATGCACGCCGTCGGCAAGGGCGGGTCGATGTGGTGGCTCATCGCCGTGGCCGTGATGATACTGGTCGGTATGGTCACTGCTGTCATATCCGTCGCGCTGCCCAAGTTCAAGATCATCCAACAACTGATCGACCGGATCAACCTGGTGGCCCGCGAGGGCCTGTCTGGCATGATGGTCATCCGGGCGTTCAACATGCAGGCGTTCGAGGAGGCGCGCTTCGACAAAGCCAACATCGATCTGACCGCGGTCTCTCTGTTCATCAACCGGTTGATGGTCGTGATGATGCCGCTGATGATGCTGCTGATGAACGGCCTCTCGATCGCCATCATCTGGGCCGGCGCGCACCAGATCGCCGAGGCAAAGATGCAGGTCGGCGACATGATGGCCTTCATCCAATACGCGATGCAGATCGTGATGTCGTTCTTGATGCTGACGATGCTGTTCATCTTCCTGCCGCGCGCCTCGGTGTCGGCCGATCGCATCGCCGAGGTGCTGGATACGGAGCCTCAGATTCACGACCCCGAGCAGCCGCTGCCGCTCCCCACCCCGGCCCGCGGGCGGATCGAGTTCCGCGACGTCTCCTTCCGCTACCCCGGCGCGCCCGACAACGTGCTGTGCCATATCAGCTTCACCGCCGAACCGGGCCAGACCACGGCCTTCATCGGCTCGACCGGGTGCGGCAAATCGACCCTGGTCAACCTGATCCCGCGCTTCTACGACGTGACCGAGGGCGCGGTGCTCATCGACGGGGTCGACGTGCGCCACGTCACCCAGCGCGACCTGCGCGAGCGCATCGGCTACATCCCGCAGACCGGCGTCCTCTTCTCCGGCACGGTCGGGAGCAACCTGCGCTACGCCGACGAGGACGCCAGCCCGGAAATGCTGCGTGAGGCCATCGACATCGCCCAGGCGAGCGAGTTCGTCTTCGCCAATCCTCAAGAGCTGGAGGCCGAGATCGCGCAGGGCGGCACGAACGTCTCCGGCGGGCAGAAACAGCGCCTCTCCATCGCCCGTGCCCTGGTCAAAAAGCCGCCCATCTACATCTTCGACGACAGCTTCTCGGCGCTGGACTTCCGCACCGACGCGGCCCTGCGCGCGGCGCTGAAGGAGAAGACCGGCGACAGTGCAGTGCTGATCGTGACCCAGCGCGTTTCGACGGTCAAGAACGCGGAACAGATCATCGTGCTCGACGAAGGAGAGATCGTCGGCAAGGGCACGCACCATGAGTTGATGGAGACGTGCGAAACCTACCAGGAAATTGCACTCTCTCAGTTGAGCATGGAGGAGCTGGCATGAGCGCACACAACGCGAACCAATCGAGCGAGCGCAAGCCCGCATTCGGCCCCGGCAGCGGACGCGGCCCGGGTGGCCCGGGCAGTCACATAATGATGCCCGGCCAGAAGGCCCGCGATTTCAAGGGCACCATGGCCAGACTGGTCCAATATCTGGGCGAGTACAAGGTCGCCGTGATGATCGTGCTGGCGTTCGCCATCGCCTCGACGGCAGCCGGCATCGTCGGCCCCAAGATTCTGGGCAAGGCCACCACGCGCCTGTTCGAGGGCGTGATGGCCCAGTTGAGCGGCACGGGCAGCATCGACTTCGACTACATCGGCCGGATTCTGCTGATTACGCTCGGCCTGTACCTGCTCTCGGCCCTCTTTAGCTACGTGCAGGGCTGGATCATGGCCAACGTCTCCACCAACATCGCCTACCGCTTCCGGCGCGACATCTCCAAGAAGATCAACCGTATGCCGCTGAAATACTTCGACGGCACCACCCAAGGCGAAGTGCTCTCGCGCATCACCAACGACGTGGACACGGTCAACCAGACCTTGAGCCAGAGCCTGACCCAGATCATCACCTCCGTGGTAACGGTGATCGGTGTGTTGATCATGATGTTCTCGATCAACTGGATGATGACGCTGGTGACGCTGCTGGTCCTGCCACTGTCGATGCTGGTGGTCACCATCATCGTCAAGCAGTCCCAAAAGTACTTCAAACAGCAGCAGGACTACCTGGGCCACGTCAACGGCCACATCGAAGAGATGTACGGCGGTCACGTGGTGATGAAAGCCTTCAACGGCGAAGAAAAGAGCGTGCGCGTGTTCGACACGTTCAACAACACGCTCTACGATTCGGCATGGAAGTCCCAGTTCCTTTCTGGGCTGATGATGCCGATCATGATGTTCATCAGCAACCTGGGGTACGTGGCAGTCGCCGTGCTGGGCGGCTGGCTGGCGATCCGCAACGCCATCACCGTCGGCGACATCCAGGCCTTCATCCAGTACGTGCGCTCGTTCGGGCAGCCCATCCGGCAGTTGGCGAACATCTCGAACGTGCTCCAGCAGACGGCCGCCGCCGCCGAGCGCGTGTTCGAGTTCCTGGACGAAGCAGAAGAAGTCACCGAGGCCGCCCATCCGGTGCACCTGGAGCACGTAGACGGGCAAGTGACGTTCAAGGACGTGCGTTTCGGGTACGATCCGGAGAAGATCGTCATCAAGGGCTTCTCCGCCGTCGCCGAGCCGGGGCAGAAGGTGGCAATCGTGGGACCGACCGGCGCGGGCAAGACGACGATGGTCAAGCTGCTGATGCGCTTCTACGACGTGAACGACGGGGCGATCCTGATCGACGGGCACGACATCCGCAGCTTCACCCGCCACGACCTGCGCCAGAAGTTCGGCATGGTGTTGCAGGATACCTGGCTGTACAATGATTCGATTATGGAGAACATCCGCTACGGGCGGCCCGGCGCGACGGACGCAGAGGTGATCGAGGCGGCCAAGACCGCGCACGTCGACCACTTCGTGCGCACCCTGCCCGACGGGTACCAGATGGAGATCAACGAGGAGGCCACGAACGTCTCACAGGGGCAGAAGCAGTTGCTGACGATCGCCCGCGCCGTCCTGGCCGATCCCCGTATGCTGATTCTGGACGAGGCCACCAGCTCCGTCGACACACGCACCGAAGTGCTGATCCAGAACGCGATGGACCGGTTGATGGAGGGCCGCACCAGCTTCATCATCGCCCACCGCCTCTCTACCATCCGCAACGCCGACATGATCCTGGTCATGGACGAGGGCGACATCGTGGAGAGCGGCAAGCACGCGGAACTGCTGGCGCGGGGCGGCTTCTACGCCGAACTGTACAACAGCCAGTTCGAACACAGACAGGCGAGCTGAGCTGCCCCATATGGCCGACGACGCACTACACGAAACCCATTCCAATGCCACCAGCAGCCCCACCCTCTGGGTGGGGCTGCTGGTGCTGACGACGCTCGTCTGGAGCAATTCATTCATCGCCATCAAGCACATCGTCGCCTACGTCACGCCGCTGGAGCTGGTGACGCTGCGCTTCGTCCCGGTGGCTCTCACGTTCGTCGCATGGCTCTTGCCCACGCACGGCCGCGAGATCTGGCACATGATCCGCCGGGACGGCCTGCGCCTGGCAGCGATGGGGCTGACCGGCGGGTTGCTCTACAACGTCTTCCTGGCCTGGGGCGAGACGCGCGTCGCAGCCGGCACTGCCAGCCTGATCATCGCGCTCAACCCCACCTTCACCTACATCCTGTCTACCCTCTTTCTCGACGAGACCTTCGCCTGGCACCGCGCAGCAGGGCTGGCCGTTGCGTTCGGAGGATTGTTCATCATCGTACGCTGGGGCAGCGGGCAGGAGGTGGCACTGACCGACCTGGGCTACGCGCTGATCACGATGCTGGCGCCGTTGAGCTGGGCCACCTACACGGTACTCGGCAAGACGATGGTGTCGCGCTACCCGCCCCTGCTGGTGACCGGCGTCTCGATGACGTTCACCGGAATCGCCTCACTGGCACTGGTGCGGCCGTCACTGATCGCCCAGCTTCCCGGCCTGCCGCTGTCGTTCTGGGGGGCAGTGCTGTTCCTCGCCTGGCCATGCACCGTTTTCGCCTTCTCCGTCTGGTTCGGCGCGCTGCGCCACATGCCCGCCGGACGCGTCGCCAGCTTCGTCTACCTGGTGCCCACGTTCGCGGTCACCTTCGGCTACCTCCTGCTGGACGAACCGGTCACCCCGGCCCTGCTGCTGGGCGCGGCGGTCCTTCTGGTCGGCGTGTGGACGGTCAACCGGCCGAACCGCTCACCCCGTGCGTAGGATGGTCCAAATTTCGCGCAGCGTGGGCCGCTTGCCGTAAACCAGCAGCCCCATGCGAAACAACTTGCCGCCCAGCCACAGTGCCAGCGGAATGGCAATCAGCAGGCCGACGATACTGCCCGCCACGTCGATCCAGGGCACCTCGGCCAGCGGCAGCCGCAGCATCATCATCGTCGGCGCGGTGAGCGGGAAGAAGCTCAGGATGCGCGCCAAGAGCGCGTTCGGATTGGTGAACAGGAACCCGCTGATCATATACGGCAGCGAGGCGAAGAGCGAGAAGATGCCCGCCAGTTGTTGGCTCTCCCGCGACGTCGTCCCCAGCGCCCCCACGCCCGCCATCAGAATCGCATACAGCGTGTAGCCGAGCACGTAGTACACCACGCCCAGGATGAACACGCGCGGCGGAATCGCCACCGCGCCGGCCGCCGTGAGCAGGGCCACCGCGCTGCCGCTGAGCGCCCACGAACTGAGCACCCACACCAGCACCTGCGTCAGCCCCACCGCCCCCAGGCCGATCACCTTCCCGGCCATCAACTCCATCGGGCGCACGGAAGAGACGACGATCTCGACCACCCGGTTCTCCTTCTCCTCCGCCACACCCTGCAACAGGTAGCCAGACGAGGTGAAAACGGTAACAACCAGAAAGATCGCCAGGAAATAGGGGATGATGAAGGTGAAGACGAAACTGAACTGCCCCTCGCCCTGCGTCTGCCCCGTCGACGACAACACGCGCGACTCGATGGTCATGGGGTCTGCCGCTCGCGCCTGCACGGCCGGGTCGACCTGCCCCTCCAGCACGTGTGCGACCAGGAACGCGCGCACCGACATCGAATCGCCCACCGCCGCCGCGCCGAAGCCGCTGCCCACGTTCAGCACCACGACCTTACCGGTTTCCAAGTAGTCCGTGTCGATGACCAGCACGGCAGTCACGTCCTCCGCCAATAGCGCCGTCTCGGCCTGCCCCTGGTCAGGATATAGGCGGAAGTTATCCGCGTACTCAGGCAAAATGGCGGGAAAGTACCCTGAGCGGTCCACCACGCCGACGAGCTGGCTGCCGGGATCAAATTGCCGCTCCATGAAATCGCCCAGCGCGCTGGCCTGTCCGGCGAAAAAGACCCCCGCACCCAAGAAAATCAGCCCCAACACCGGCACCGACAGGGTCATGATGATGAACCCTGCCCGCCGCACACTCGCCACGTATTCGTGGCGCGCCACGACCCAGATCTTTTTCACGTCCATTGCCTCACGCCTCCTCGCTCACTGCGGCCACGAAGATGTCTTCGAGGGGCACCGGCGCAACCTCGAAGGCGCGCACGTCGACGTCGCGTTCGAGAAGCGCGCGCAGCACGTCCTGCGGGCGGACCTCCTCGGCCAGCGTCACCACGAAGGCCCCATCATCCCGCTCGACCGCGAGGACGCCGGGGAGATCGGGCGGGACGGCCGGGACGTGAATGCGAATGGCGTGGGGCGCGTACGCCGCTTTGATCTCTGCCAGCACGCCGTAGAGCACCGCGCGCCCCCGGTTGATCAACACGATCCGGTCGCACAGCGCCTCGACCATGTTCATCTGATGCGTACTAAGCACGATCGTCTTGCCCGCCGCGCACAGCGCATCGATCAGCCCTTTGATGCGCTCCACGTTGACCGGGTCCAACCCCTGGAACGGTTCATCGAGGAAGATCACCGCCGGGTCGTGGACGATGCTGGCGATGAACTGGAGGCGCTGCTGCATACCGCGGCTCAAGTCGCGCACCCGCCGTTCGGCCCAGTCGTCCAGCGCAACCTGTTCGAGGAGCGCTTGCGCGCGTTGGCGGGCCACGTCGCGCGGACGGCCCTTCAGCTCGGCCAGGTAGACCAGCGTCTCCAGCACCTTCAGGTTGCGATACAGCCCGCGCTCTTCCGGCAGGTAACCCACCCGGTCCTTGGCCCGGTTGGGTGGCAGTCCCAACACCTTCACTGTGCCATGGTCGGGCTGGATGATGTCCATAATCACGCGGATGGTGGTCGTCTTTCCGGCCCCGTTCGGCCCCAGCAGACCGAAGATTTCGCCTTCCTGCACCTCAAAGGAGAGGCCATCGACCGCGACGACATTGCCGTATCGTTTGACCAGATCCTGCACTTGAATCACCATCGTCACCTCGATCCATTTCAAAGAGGAAGGCGGAGCATCCCCGTCACAGCCGCTGCGAAGGCGCCGAAGACCACCAAGATCAGGACGAACAGCACGGCCAGGATGAGCAGTTGCTGGCGGCTGAGCACCTGAGCTTTCTTCTTCGGCGCGCCGGGAGGGACGTCTTCGGCAGCTGGGGCGGGAACGTCACCTTCAGCGGGAGCGGAAAAGTCGTCGGGCGGGGTGGCCTCGATCCAGGCGCCGCCCGGATTGACCTCCCAACTGCCCAACTCCGGGTTGATCGTCCAGAACCGCCCGGCCGAATCCTGAATCTTGGCCCGCACCATCTCGGTTCTGAACTGATCGATGGTGATGTCTCCCGCTTCATATCGGTCGAACAGTTGATCGTACAGTTGTTCCAATTCTTGACGGCTCATATGACCTCCTACTATTCCGAAAATAGGGGCTTTGCAGGGGCTCCGCCCCTGCACCCCGCCGGGGGAACGGGAAACCTGCGGTTTCCTTCCGGTTCCCCCGGCCCCCTTCCGCAAATGGGCCTGGGTTAACGTCTCAGACGGCCCCTCTTGTTCCGCCCGATCTCCTGACCGGGCGGAACGGCGGGTCAGGAGACCGGGCCATTTTCACCCGCATATTGTATCACGACCCGTTGGAAAGAAAAGCTCAACCCGACTTTCCCCTTTTCAAGATTTAGAGTAGAATGTGAAAGCTTTCTAACCTTGCATACGCTCCGCAAAGGAGGTCACGTGTGAAATACTGGAGAGAACCCCTCGACCTGAAAGACATTCGGGTCCCTCATGGAGTCATTCACATCCTAAAAGAACGGTGTAAAGGCTGCGGCTGGTGCATCGAATACTGCCCACGCGACGTGCTGGCTCCTTCGGACGAGATCAACACCAAGGGCTACCACCCGCCGCACGTGGTGCAAGCAGATGCCTGCGTCAGTTGCGGCCTGTGCGAATTGCTGTGCCCCGAATTCGCCATCTACGTCGAAGAGACGGAAGGTGAGGTCGTGTTATATGAGCGATAAAACGCACGCCGGTGTGTTGAGCGGTGAGTTCTTCATGCAGGGCGACATCGCCTGCGCCGAAGGCGCGATCTGCGCCGGATGCCGCTTCTTCGGCGGCTATCCAATCACCCCTGCCACCGAGGTCGCCCAGTGGATGAGCGAACGCCTGCCCGTCGTCGGCGGGATGTACATCCAAATGGAGGACGAGCTGGCCTCGATGAATGCCGTCTTGGGCGCTTCCTGGGCCGGCATCAAGGCGATGACCGCCACCAGCGGCCCCGGCTTCTCGCTGATGATGGAGAACCTGGGCCTGGGGATTATGATGGAAACCCCCTGTGTGCTGGTCAACGTGCAACGCGGCGGCCCCTCCACCGGCCTGCCCACCCTGGTCGGGCAGGGCGATATGATGCAGGCGCGTTGGGGATCGCACGGTGACTACGCCATCATCGCCCTGGCCCCGTCGTCGCCGCAGGAGATTTTCGACCTGACCATCGACGCGTTCAACCTGGCCGAGCGCTACCGCACACCGGTGCTGGTGATGACCGACGCCGAAGTAGGCCACATGACCGAGAAGGTGGTCATCCCACCACCGGACGAGATCGAGATCGTGCCTCGGCGCAAACCGACGGCCCCCCCGGGCGAGTACATGCCCTACTACGTCGCGCCGGGCGAATGGGTAGCGCCCATGGCCGTCGCCGGAGACGGCTACCGCATCCATGCCACCGGGCTGACGCACAACGAAAAAGGCTACCCCGCCACCGCCGACGACTCATCCCAGTGGCCCCTCATCCAGCGCCTGATCGACAAGATCGAAAAGAACAGGGACGACATCATCGTGCTGGAAGAAAACGGCCTCGACGACGCCGAGGTGGCCGTCATCTCCTACGGCATCGCCGCCCGCACGGCCATCTGGCCGATGCAAATGGCGCGCGCGGAAGGCATTCGCGTGGGGCTGCTGCGCCTGGTGACGGTGTGGCCCTTCCCCGACGCAGCGATCTACGACTTGGCGGGACGGGTCAACGGCATCGTGGTGCCGGAGATCAATATGGGGCAGATCGTGCGCGAGGTGCAGCGCGCCGCCGCAGGCCGCACGCAAGTCATCTCGGTCCCCCACCCCGGCGGGGGTATCCACGACCCGTACAAGGTGTTGGATGCGATTCGCAGAGCGGCCGGGCGAAAAGTGGAGGTGTAATATGGGCATCGAAATGCAAGGCTACCGGCTCGACAAGACCATGGAACAACACGAAGAAGCGGAAGGTTGGGTCGATGAGATCCACGGCACGCACCCAATGGACGACCTGCTGCGCACCGACCGGCTGCCGCACATCTGGTGCCCGGGCTGCGGGTTGGGCACCGCGCTGACCTGTTTCCTCAGCGCGCTGCGCAAGTCCAAGTTCGACCTGGACAAGGTGGTCGTGGTCTCCGGAATCGGCTGCACCGGGCGCGTGGCCGGCTACGTGCGGCTCGATTCGTTCCACACCACCCACGGGCGCGCCATCCCCTTTGCCACCGGGCTCAAGCTGGGCAACCCTGCGCTGAAGGTGGTGGTCTTTTCCGGCGACGGCGACCTGGTCACCATCGGCGGGAACCACTTCATCCACGCCGCGCGGCGGAATATGGACATCACGGTCATCTGCGTCAACAACTTCAACTACGGGATGACCGGCGGGCAGGCCGGCGCGACGACGCCCGTCGGCGGCGTCACCTCCACGTCACCCTACGGCAACTACGAGTACCCGTTCAACGTCTCCGCGCTGGCCGCGGCCAGCGGCGCGGTCTACGTGGCCCGCTGGACCGTGCTCCACGCGCGGCGGCTGGAGCGCTCGATCCACGAAGCGCTGCTCAAGCCGGGCTTCAGCCTGGTCGAAATCATCTCTCCCTGCCCCACCGGCTTCGGGCGGCGGCACAAGCAGCGCGAAGGCCTCGATACGCTCCACTACTACCACGAGCATGGCGTGATCAAGCACGGCGCCGACCCGCGCGAGACGGACATCGGCCTGAGCGGCGCGTTGGTGGAAGGCAAATTCGTCGACCTGGACAAACCGACGTTCCTCGAGCAGCGCTCCCGGCGGCTGGCTCAAGCGCTGGAAAAATAGGAGGCACAGGTGAACCGTCTCGAAATTCGACTGTCAGGCTTTGGCGGGCAAGGCATCATCCGCAGCGGAGAGATCATCGGCAAGGCCGCCGTACTCTACGACGGCAAGTTCGCCACCTTCACCCAGAGCTACGGACCAGAATCCCGCGGCGGCGCGTGCGCGGCCCAGGTCGCCATCGCCGACGACCCGGTGGAGTTGAGCTACCCGCACGTCATCGACCCTTCGGTGCTGGTGATCATGTCCCAGGGCGGGTACAACAAGTACGTGCCCGAGTTTCGCCGCGACGGCCTGTTGATCGTCGACAGCAGCCTGGTGGAACTGGACGAGGCGGCCGAGGGGTTGAAGGTGCTCGGCATCCCCGCCACGCGCCTGGCCGAGGAGATGGGCCGCCGTATCGTGGCCAACGTGGTCATGTTGGGCTTCATCGCCGCCGTGACCCACCTCACCTCCCCCGACGCGCTCCGCAACGCCGTGCTCAGTTCGGTCCCCAAAGGCACCGAGGCGCTGAACGAAAAGGCGTTCGAGGCAGGGCTTGCGTACGGGAAGGAGTTGTGAGTCACATATGAAAGACGTGTTGGTGATCGGTGGGGGGATTGCGGGGATTCAGGCTGCGCTGGATTTGGCGGAGATGGGCATTCGCGTCCACCTGATCGAAAAAAGTCCCAGCATCGGCGGGCGTATGGCCCAGTTGGACAAGACCTTCCCCACCAACGACTGCTCGACCTGCATCCTGGCCCCCAAAATGGTCGACTGCGCCCGGCACCCGAACATCGCCATCTACACGCTCTCTGAGCTACAGGGCGTGCAGGGCGAGGCGGGGGATTTCACGGCGCGCGTGCTCAAACACCCGCGCTACGTGGACGAGACGGCCTGCACCGCCTGCGGCGACTGCGCCAAGGTCTGCCCCGTGGTGCGGCCGGACGAGTTCCAGATGGGGCTCTCCACCCGCCGCGCCATCTACATCCCCTTCCCCCAGGCCGTCCCTCAGGCCTACATCAGCCACCCCGACGACTGCCTGGGCAAGGACCCCATCGTCTGCGGACGCTGTATCGAGGCGTGTCAGAAACAGTGCATCGATTTCGACATGCAAGAGAAGGTGCTCGATATTCCGATAGCCGCTATCGTCATAGCGGTGGGTATGGAGACCTTCGACCCGGTGGCGCTGACGGAGTACGGCTACACGCGCTACAAGAACGTGGTCACGGGGCTGGAATTCGAGCGCCTGCTGTGCGCCAGCGGCCCCTCCGGCGGCCACCTGATCCGCCTGACCGACCGCCAGGAGCCGCAGGTGATCGGCTTCATCCAGTGCGTCGGCTCGCGCAGCCTCAAGTACCAGCGCTTCTGCTCCTCGGTCTGCTGTATGCACGCCACCAAGGAGGCGATCCTGGCCCGCGAGCACATCCCCGACGTCAAATCGTACATCTTCTACACCGACCTGCGCGCCTCGGGCAAGGGCTTCCGCGAGTACGTCGACCGCGCCGAACGCGAGTACGGCGTCGAGTACGTCCGCAGCCGCGTGGCGCAGATCGAGGAGACCGACGACGGACGGCTGGTCTTCCACTACGAGGACCGCGCCTCCTCCCGCCCGCAGCAGATGACCGTCGACCTGGCCGTGCTGGCGACGAGTCTGATTCCCGGCCCCGGCGTGGCCACCCTGGCCGAGGTGCTCGCGCTGGAATTGGACGAGTACGGCTTCTTCCGCACCAACCCCTTCTCCCCCACCGACACGACGCGCGAAGGGGTCTTCACCTGTGGCTGCTGCCGCGGCCCGGCCGACATCCCCCAGTCCGTGGCGCAGGCCAGCGGCGCAGCGGCGCGCGCGGCACAATACGTGGCAGAGGTGCTGGTCGAACAAGAAGGCCAGGGGGCCAGGGAGTAAGGGCGCATGAAAAAGGTTTTGGTTATCGGAGGAGGCATTGCGGGCATCCAGGCAGCGCTGGACCTGGCCGAGATGGGCATCCAGGTGCACCTGGTGGAACGCCTGCCCACCATCGGCGGGCGCATGGCTCAACTGGATAAGACCTATCCCACCAACGACTGCTCCACCTGTATCCTCGCGCCGAAGATGGCCGAGTGCGCCCGCCACCCCAACATCGCGCTCCATACGTACTCCGAAGTCACCGCGCTGGAAGGGGACGCAGGCGAGTTCCGCGCCCGCGTGCTGCACTACCCACGCTACGTCGATGAGACGAAGTGCACCGGATGCGGCGAGTGCGTCGCCAAGTGCCCCATCCGCGTGCCCGACGATTTCAATATGGGACTCCAACAACGAAAAGCCATCTACATGACCTTCCCGCAGGCCGTCCCGCAGGTGATGACCATCGACGCCGAGCACTGCCGCTACCTCCAGCAGGGCAAGTGCGGCGCGTGCGCCAGGGTCTGCGAGGCCCACGCCATCGATTTCGAGCAAACGGCACAGGAACAGCAGATCGACGCCGGCGCGATCATCGTCGCCACGGGGTACGATTTCTTCGACCCAGGCGAACTGAGCCAGTTCGGCTACCACCAGTATCCGAACGTGATGACCGCCCTGGAGATCGAACGGCTGATCAGCGCCTCCGGACCGACGGAAGGCCACCTGATCCGCCCCTCCGACGGGCGGCCTGCCCGGCGCATCGGGTTCATTCAGTGCGTCGGGTCGCGGGACGTGCGTCATCAGCGCTTCTGCTCGGCCGTCTGTTGTATGCACTCCAGCAAACAGGCCGTTCTGGCCAAAGAACACGACCCGCAGGTCGAATCTTTCGTCTTCTACACCGACTTCCGCGCCTCAGGCAAGGGCTTCCGCGAGTACGTCGCGCGGGCCAGAGAAGAATACGGCGTGACGTACGTTCGCAGTCGCGTGGCGCAGATCACCGAGGACGACATCCACAACCCCATCATCCACTACGAAGACGCCGAAACCTCGCGCCCGGCCCAGATGGCGGTGGACCTGGCCGTCCTGGCCACCAGCCTGATCCCTCGCCCGGCGACGACCTCGCTGGCGTATCTCTTGGGCATCGAAATCGACGCCTACGGGTTCATCAAAACCGACCCCTTCGCACCGGTCGACACGACACGACCGGGCATCTTCGCCGCCGGCTGCTGCCGCGGACCGTTCGACATCCCCGAGTCGGTGATCCAGGCCAGCGCAGCCGCCGCAAGGGCGGCGGCCATCAATATATGAGTCACGTCACAATGACCCAGAACGAAGAAACGCGGGTGGGAGTTTTTGTGTGCCATTGTGGCAGTAATATCGCCGGGTACGTCGACGTAGCGGCGGTGACGGCATACGCGCGCACGCTGCCCGGCGTGGTCTTCGCACAAGACAACATGTACACCTGCTCCGACGGCGGCCTGACGGAGATCAAAACGGCAATCAAAACGCACGCCCTCGAACGCGTGGTAGTGGCCGCGTGTACGCCGCGCACGCACGAACCGCTCTTCCGCGACGCCTGCCGCGAGGCCGGGCTGAACCCCTACCTGTTCGAGTTCGTCAACATCCGCGACCAATGCTCGTGGGTGCACCGGCTCGAACCCGAGGCAGCCACGCAGAAAGCAAAGGACCTCGTGCGGATGGGCGTGGCCAAGGCGCGCCTGCTCCAACCGCTGGAAGAGCAGGAGATGCCGGTCGAACCGGTCGCGCTGATTGTCGGCGGGGGCATGATCGGCATGACCGCTGCGGTCAACCTCGCCAGCCGCGGGTTCCAGGTCAAGCTGGTCGAGCGAGAACCGGAACTCGGCGGCATGATGCTGCGACTGGACAAGCTCTACCCCACCCAGGACGACGCACAGCCGCTGATCCAGCAACGCGTCGCCGAGGTGCGGCGCAGCAAGACCATCGAGGTCTTCACCGCTTCGACCCTGCACGCGATCAAAGGCTTCGTCGGCAACTACGACGTCACCGTCCGTGACCGGGAAGGCCGCCTGTCGAGCTTCAAGGCCGGCACGGTCATCGTCGCCACCGGCGCCAGGGTGTTCACACCCCACGGAATGTATGGATACGACGGCGAGCGGGTAGTGACGCAGCTAGAATTGGAGAAGCAGATTGCAGATCGCAGGTTGCAGATTGCAAATTGCAATCTGCAACCTGCAGTCTCGAATCTAAAACGCGTGGTGATGATCCAGTGCGTCGGCGCGCGCATCCCGGAGCGACCCTATTGCTCGCGCATCTGCTGCACCACGGCGATCAAAAATGCCCTCGAATTGCGGGAGCTCAACCCCGAAACCGAGGTCTACATCCTCTACCGCGACACCGAAACCCAGGGCACGCGCTACGAGGCCTACTACACGCGCGCCCGCGAGGCCGGCATCCAGTTCATCCGCTACAGCCTCGACCACCCGCCCCAGGTCGGCGAAGGCCGCGTGGTGGTCTACGACGAGCTGTTGGGGGCGAAGCTGGGCATCCCCTACGACCTGGTCGTGCTCTCCACGCCGCTGGTCGCCCAGGAAGGCGCGCACGAACTGGCCCAGATGCTCAAGGTGCCGCTGGACGAACACGGGTTCTTCCTGGAGGCGCACGTCAAGCTCCGGCCGCTCGACTTTGCCACCGACGGCGTCTACGTGGCCGGGACGTGCCGCTGGCCCTCGCACCTGGAGGAGACGATTGCCCAGGCCTACGGCGCGGCAGCCCGCGCCGCGACGATCCTCACCAAGGAGCACGTCACTTCGTCAGGTGTGGTAGCGCGGGTGGACGAGTCCCTCTGCCGCGGGTGCGGGCGCTGCGTGGAGGTGTGCGAGTTCGGCGCGCCGGCGTTGGTAGAGGTCGCGCCGGGGATAAAGGTGGCCCGCGTCAACCCGGTGATGTGCAAGGGCTGTGGAGCGTGCGCTTCCGTCTGCCCCACCGGCGCGATGGCGGCGTTGCATTTCACGGACGGGCAGGTGATGGCGATGGTGCGCGCAGCGTTGCTGAATCAAAAATGAAGAAATGAGAAAATGACAAACCAAGCAGAGGGATTCCAACCCCGAATCGTCGTGTTTGCCTGCAACTGGTGCTCCTACGCCGGAGCCGACCTGGCCGGGGTCAGCCGGATCCAGTACCCGCCCACGACGCGCGTCATCCGCGTGATGTGCTCGGGCCGCGTAACGCCCGGCTTCATCCTGGAAGCGTTCCGCCTCGGCGCCGACGGCGTCTTGGTGACCGGTTGCCACCCCGGCGATTGCCACTACATCTCCGGCAACGAGAACGCCGTCGTCACGGTCGATAAAACCGGCCGTTTGATGAACGTGCTGGGCATCGAGGCCGCACGGCTGCGGCTGGAATGGATCTCCGCGGCCGAGGGCGCACGCTTCGCCCGCATCATGACCGAGTTTACGGAACAGGTGCAGGCGCTGGGACCGACGGCGCTGAAGGATACCACGTTATGAATTTCGACGAGATTCTGCGCCAAACGCGGGCGGATTTGTGCCTGGACTGCGGGAAATGCACCGGCAGTTGTCCCGTCACGCGCGTCGACCCCACCTATTCCCCGCGCAGCACGATCGAGCGCGTCCTCAGCGGGCGGCCGGAGGAGCTGATCCACAACGAGCACTTGTGGGCTTGCCTGACCTGCGGCCTGTGCACTACTCGCTGTCCCTCCAACGTGGACTATCCGGCCTTCGTCGTCGCCGCCCGCAGCGTAGCGCGCCAGGCCGCGGTCGAAGGCACCTACGCCCACAACGCGGTGATGCAAGAATTGATGGGCATCATGGCCCTGCCGATCCGGCAAAAGCGCACCGGGTGGCTCGCGGACGGCTTGAAGACGGTCACCCAAGGGGACGATTTCTACTTCGTCGGCTGCCTGCCCTATTTCGACGTGCTCTTCGAGGACCTGGGCGTGGTCTCCACAGACGCCGCCCGCGCCGCGGTGCGGCTGATGAACGCCCTCGGCATTGCGCCCGTGGTCAGCGACGACGAACGCTGCTGCGGGGCCGACTTGCTCCTCAACGGCGACGTGCAGGGGTTCCGCCGTCTGGCAGAGATCAACCTGCGCGTCATCGCCGCGAGCGGCGCTAAACGCGTCATCTTCACCTGCCCGGAGGGGGTCAACGCCTTCCGCCACGACTATCCCGCCGTCGTCGGTGCGCTGCCCTTCGAGGTGGTGCACCTGACCGAGCTGCTGGCCGAGCACATGGACGCGCTGCCACTGCACGCACTGGGGGAGACCGTCACCTACCACGACCCCTGCCGTCTGGGGCGCTATCTGGACGTCTACGATGCCCCGCGCGCCGCTATTCGGGCCGCGGGCGCGACGCTGGTGGAGATGCGCGCCAACCGCGAGAACGCCCTCTGTTGCGGGTCGACCGGCTGGGTGCACTGCGGACGCTGCGCCAAGGGCATCCAGACGACGCGGCTGCACCAGGCTCAGGCCACTGGCGCGCAGCGCTTGATCACCGCATGCCCCAAGTGCCGCATCCACCTGAGTTGTGCCTTGAAAGACCTGGACATCGATATCAAATTGGAAGACGTAACCAACCTGTTATGTAGAGCCGTGGAATTGGACACGGATTGACACAGATGGACACTGATTGTTATCGATCTGCAAAGATCAGCAAACGTCTAAAGAACAAATGGGAGGCATAAGATGGCTGAGGAACAAATCGAAAAAATTGAATTGGCACTGGAAGAGTTGTTCGATGGCATCAGCGAGGGCGAAGACCTGTGCGCGAGCTTCGAAATCCCCGGCAGCGAAGAATGGGTGCAGCTCACCGCCCGCGAGCTCAACATCTTCTGGCCCTACGACGAAGAAGACCTGCACGATCTCGAAGAAGAAATGAAAGACATCTTCTCCCGCTGCAAACTGACGGAATTCGAGGAGGGCGTCTCTGCCACCTTCGAGATCGAGTTGTTGGAGCTGGAGGATATGGCCGACATCGTCGACTGGGTCTTCACCGAGGTGCTCGAAGTAGCAGAAGATTACCAATTAGATATCGACGTGTTCGAATACTAGAGGGGGAGCAAATATGACGTTTTGGGGAGGGATCGAGGCCGGCGGCACGAAGTTCGTCTGTGCAGTGGGCAGTGCACCGGACAACCTGAGCGCAGAAACGCGCTTCCCCACCACTACGCCAGAAGAGACGATCGGGCGGGCGATTGCGTTCTTCGCCGCACAGCACGCGAAAACGCCGCTCGCCGCCGTCGGTATCGCCGCGTTCGGGCCGCTCGACCCGAACCCAGCTTCGCCGACCTTCGGCTTCATCACCAACACGCCCAAACCGGGCTGGGCCCACACCGACTTCGCCGCTGCAATCCGGCGTGCGTTGGGCGTGCCGGTGGGTTTCGACACCGACGTCAACGGCGCGGCGCTGGGCGAGCTCCGCTGGGGCGCGGCGCAGGGACTCGACACGTTCGTCTACATGACCGTGGGCAGCGGCATCGGCGGCGGCGCAGTGGTCAACGGCCGGTTGGCCCACGGCCTGCTTCACCCGGAGATGGGCCACATGTGCCTGCCGCACGACCGGCAACGCGACCCCTTCCCCGGGGTCTGCCCCTTCCACGGCGACTGCCTGGAAGGGCTGGCCGCCGGGCCGGCCCTGGAAGCACGCTGGGGGCAGCGCGCGGAAACGCTGCCCCCCGATCATCCGGCCTGGCTGCTGGAGGCACATTACCTGGCTCTGGGGCTGGTGAACGTGATTTGTACCCTCTCGCCGCAGCGCATCGTCGTGGGAGGCGGCGTGATGACGCAACCGCACCTCTTCCCCCTGGTGCGGCGAGAGGTCCAAACGCTGCTCAACGGGTACGTGAAGGCTCCCGCCATCCTGGAGCAGATCGATAGCTACATCGTGCCGCCGGGGCTGGGCGACCGCGCCGGCGTGCTGGGCGCGCTCGCTCTGGCGCAGCACGCAGCGGAAATGGGCGGGGTATGAGCAAAGAGAACGACGAGCAAATCATCGATGTCAGCGGCTTCGACCCGCACTTCCGGGACGAAATCGCCGCCGAACCGGGCGGCGAGCATATTCGGCGCTGTTACTCGTGCAGCACCTGCACTGCCGGCTGCCCCGTCGCCGGAGTGACGGACAAATATAACCCGCGCCGCATCATCCACATGGCACTGTTGGGAATGCGTGAGCAGGTGCTGAACAGTGACTTCGCCTGGCTCTGCTCGGTCTGCTACACTTGCTACGAGCGCTGCCCGCAGGACGTACGCATCCCCGAGCTGATGACGGCCATCCGCAACGTCGCCGTACGCGAGGGCATCATCCCCGCCACGTTCAAGCTGCAAGTGGCGAAGTTGCGCGAGCACGGCCGGCTGTACGAGATCGAGGCCTTCGAGAACGAGCGGCGCGCCGATTACGGCCTGCCCCCCATCGAGGAGGAGACCGAGGAAGTGCGCACGCTCCTCGACCACGTCGGGGTCAAGGAGGAACCGTGATGAGCCGCTATGCGCTCTACCTGGGCTGCACCGTGCCGGTGCGGGGGATGAATTACGAGATATCTGCCCGGCGCGTGGCCGAGCGGCTGGAGATCGAGCTGGTGGACGTGCGCGGCTTCTCCTGCTGCGGGTTCCCGGTCAAGCCGTTGAACCAGGAGGCCGGGCTGCTGATGGCGGCGCGCAACCTGGCACTGGCGGAGGAGCAGGGATTGGACGTGCTGACGCTGTGCAGCGCGTGTACCGGCACGCTCACCGAGGCCAACCAGCGCCTGCAAGAAGACGCCAACCTGCGCGCCTGGGCCAACGTGGAACTGGCCAAGGTCGGCCACGCCTACAACGGCACGGCGC
>JAFGOJ010000129.1 GCA_016926575.1 Anaerolineae bacterium
CTCCACGTCCACCGTCGCGGCGATGTTCGTGCCGCAGTGACAAATATACACACCAATGCGCGGTTTTTCCATACCTTCAACCTTTAGAAAAGATAGTACAGCCCACTATCCTAATTCGCAATTCCTAACTCGCAACTCGCTACAACGCCCCAACCACCAGCTCCATGATATCCATCACCTTGAGCTGCTCTTCGAGGCCCTGCACCTTCACCGCGTCCTCCAGCATCGACATACAGAACGGGCACGCCACCGCCAGTATTTCGGCACCCGTGCCGACCGCCTCGTGTACACGCTGGAACGCCAACCGCTCCTCCGAGTTTGTCCCCTCGAACCACATCCGCCCGCCGCCGCCCTCACAACACAGGCTGCGCTCGCGAATGCGGTCCATCTCCACGAACTCGACGCCGGGGATCGCGCGGATCACCTCCCGAGGCTCATCGAAGATGCCGTTCTGCTTGCCCAGGAAGCACGGATCGTGGTACGTGACCTTCTTCTCCAGCCTGCCCGAGAACGTCAGCTTCCCCTCTTCGAGCAACTTCGCCACCGCCTGGCTGTAGTGGACGACCTCCATCCCCTCCAAGCCATACTCGTTCTTGAACGTGTTGTAGCAGTGAGGCGACGTGGTGATGATCCGCTGCGCGCCGGTGCTCTCGAAGAGCGGCTTCCCCTCGGCGACCAGCATCTCTTCGAACATAGCCACCTCGCCCACGCGGCGCACCTCGTTCCCACAGCACGTCTCTTCCGTGCCCAGCGAGCCGAAATCGACCCCCGCCGCCTGAAGCGCGCGCACCAGCGCGCGCGTCGCGATCTGCGCCCGCACGTCGTAGGCCGAGCTGCAACACGTGAACAGCAGGTTCTCCGCCCCCTCCTCGATCAGCTTGACGTCGAGGCCCTTCGCCCAACCGAAGCGGTCGTCCCGCGCGAACCCCAGCGGGTTCCCCTGACGGAAAATGCCCATCAGCGCGTCGCCGATCGTGGGCGGGATCTTGCCGGCCTCGACCAACTGCCCGCGCAGCCCGATGATCAGGTCCGCCGGGCGCACGTCCTTCGGACAGCGCTCCACACACGTGAAACAGCACGTGCAGTCCCACAGCTCCTCCGCGTGCTCGATGTCGGGCAACGCGTCCATCAACGTCTCGTAAATCAAAAACCGGACGTTCAAGACCGTGGTGAGGGACACGGGACAGCCGCCCGTACATTTTCCACACTGAATGCAGCCAAAGAGATCCAGGTTGTCTAGTAGTTGTTGTACGTCCACCCGCATGGATTATGCCTCCTGGGGATTGCCCTATGCCCGGGGCCGGGCTGTATTCGAAAGAATCACCATCGCCGACGATGCCGCCGCCTTCGCCTGCGCGACGGTGTCGGGAATATCCTTGGGACTCTGACAGCAGCCGGCCAAAAAGACGCCCGCGCGGCTGCTCTCTACCGGTCGAATCTTGGGATGCATCTCCTGGAAGAAGCCATCCGGCGTGCGCGCCAGGTCGACCATTCCGGCGAACGCTTCCATATCAGCCCGTGGCACCACCGCCGTCGCCAGCACCACCAGATCGGCCTCCACCTCCACCGTCCGCCGCAGGAGCGTGTCCTCCGCGCGCACGATCAATCTATCCCCGCGCTTGTAAACCTCGGAGGGCTCGCCGCGCCGGTACATCACCCGCTCGTGCTTCACCCGGTCGTAAAACTCCTCGTACCCCTTGCCGAAGGCACGCACGTCCATGTAAAAGACCGTGATGCGTGCGTTCGGCAGCCGGTCGCGCACCAGGTGCGCGTGCTTGGCCGAGTACATACAACAGATGCGGGAACAGTACGGCACGCCCGTGTGCGAGTCGCGCGACCCCACACAGTGGATGAAGACCACATCCTGCGGTTCCTTCCCGTCCAGCACAATCTTTCCCGCCGTCGGACCGGAGGCCGACGACAGCCGCTCGAACTCCAACCCGGTCAGCACGTTCGGGTAGACCCCGTAGCCGAACTCGGGCTTCGTCTTCGGGTCAATCAGGTCGAACCCCGTCGCCACCACAATGCTCGCCACCTCCAGCTCGATCAGCTTCTCCTTCTGCTCGAAGTCGATCGCGTCGGCGATGCAAGCATCCTTGCACAAGAACGTGTTGCCGCATTTTCCCCGGCTCAAGAAGAGACACACCTCAGGATCGATGGTGTAGATCAGCGGCACCGCCTGCGGGAACGGGCAGTAGATCGGCGACCGCTTCCCCAGCCCCTGATTGAACGTATCCACGATCCGCCCGTGCATCCGGCACGCCTGGGCACACAGCCCGCAGCCGGTGCACTTGTCCTCGTCCACGTAGCGCGGCTTCTTCCGCACTACCACGCGGAACGCGCCGGGTTCACCCTCCACCGAGACAACCTCCGAATAGGTCATCAGATTGATGCCGGGGTGCTGCCCCACACTGACCATCTTCGGCGTCAGGATGCACGACGAGCAGTCCAACGTGGGGAAGGTCTTGTCGAGTTGCGACATCCGGCCGCCGACGCTCGGCTCCCGCTCCACCAGATAGACCGGGAACCCCGCGTCTGCAATGTCGAGGGCCGCCTGGATGCCGGCGATGCCCCCTCCGATGACCAATGCCGCTGGCTTATCGGATCCCATCAACACTCTCCTTTAGAGCGCCGTCGCGGCGTCCAACATATCGTAGACCCGCTTCATCGCGTAGCCCACCTGCTCGCTGGCGCCGTTGGGGCAGACCGCCACGCACACCCCGCACCCCTGGCACACCGTCTCCAGGACTGCGGCGTAAGGATCGCCGGGTTCGAGCACGCGCGCGCCGTAGGGGCACGCCTCGACGCACAGACCGCAGGCCGAGCAGATGCGCACGTTGACCTGCGCCACCGTCGGCTGGGCCACCAGTTCACCGGGAGCCAACAGGGTCGCCGCCCGCATCGCCGCGCCTTGCGCCATCGCGATCGTCTCGTCCACCGCGCGCGGTGAGTGCGCCAGCCCGCACACGAAGATGCCGCGCTGCGCAAAGTCCAGCGGCCGCATCTTGGGATGCTCCTCTTGGAAGAAGCCGTTGGCGTCCAGCTCGACCCCCAACGCCGCAGCCAGCGCGCCGTTGTCGTTGGGCGCGATGCCCGTGCTCAGCACCAACAGGTCCGCCGGTAGCCTCACCTCCTGGCCCGTGATCGGGTCGACCGTGCGCACCTCGAGCCGGTCGCCCACCGCCGTCACCTGTGGCTTGCGCTCCAGCTCGTAGCGAATGAAGGTCACCCCCTGCTCCCGCGCCGCGCGGTACGCGTCCTCGCGGAAACCGTAGGTGCGCATCTCCCGGTACAGCACCGTCACCTGCGCCTCGGGATACCGCTCCTTCAGCGCCAGCGCGTTGACCACCGCCTTCGTGCAACACGTGCGGCTGCAATACGGCCGCCCCGGCTCGCGCGACCCCACGCATTGAATCATGACAATCTGCAACTTGCCATCCGCAATCTGCAATCTGCCATCTGAAATCTGCTTTTCAAACTCCCGCTGCGTCACCACCCGCTCATTTTCACCGTACAGGTACTCGGTCGGCATGACCTCGTGGCCGCCGGTGGCGACGATGACCGCACCGTAGACCTGCTCCTGCGGCTCGCCCTCGGCGGGGATCAGTGTGGCCTTGAACTGCCCCAGGCGGCCCGAAACGGCGCTCACTTCCGTCTGCGTGTGGATGTGGACGCGCGGCTGGCTGCTCAAGCGCTCCAACAGCGCCTCCAACGCAGCCTGGGGATCGTCGCCGCCCAGGAGGATGCGCAGATGGTGCAGTTGGCCGCCCAGCGCGTCCGACCGTTCCACCAGGTCGACCGGATGGCCCAGATCGGCCAACGTCAGCGCGGCGGTGATGCCCGCCAACCCGCCGCCGATGACCAACGCGCGCTGGCCCAGGCTCTCGACGGGCGGCTGGAATGCCTGCCGTCGCTCGACCCCGGCCACCGCCATCGCCACCAGGCTCTTCGCCTTGGCCGTCGCGCCGTCCCTGTTCCCGTTGGTCGACCAGACCACCTCGCCGCGCAGATTGACCTGTTCCAACAGGTTGGGGTTCAATCCGCCGGCGCACATCATCTCGCGGAAGCCGCCCTGCAGGCGCAGGTCGGTGCACCCGGCGACCACCACGCGGTTGAGATTCTCGTCCCGAATCGCCTGGGCGATGGCGTCCAGCCCCTGGCGCTCGAAGCCGCCCTCCACCGTCTGGACGTGGGCCACGTCCCGCAGCGCCCGCGCATACGCCGCCACGCCCTCCAGATCGACCACCTCGGCCAACTGCCCGGCGCAGTCGTAGAGGAACACGCCGATGCGCGGCCATTCCCAGGAAACATCCCGTTCCTCGGCCCGCTTTGCAGCATCCGACTGCTGCGCCTGGAGCAGGCGCGCCGCACTGGCCGCCGCCGCCGACGCCTCCACCACCGTTTCCGGGATGTCCTTCGGCTCGCGGAACGCGCCGGTGACAAAGACGCCCGGGCGTGAGCTGGCGTCGGGGGCGAAGGAGTGCGTGACGCCGAAGCCGTACTCGTTCAGCGCGACGCCCATCCCCTCTCCCAGCGCCTGCACGCCATCGGGCGCGCCAAAGCCGACCACCAACACCACCATGTCGAAGGTCTCTTCCTTCAACGTGCCGTCCTCGGTCGTGTAGGTGATCAACAAGTCGCGCGTCTGCTGCTGCTGGTGGACGGCGGAGACCATACTGCGCCGGTAGGTCACACCCGGCAGCGCCTCCACCGCGTCGAAATATGCGTCGAAGTCCTTGCCGTGGGCACGAATGTCCATGTAGAAAACCGTCACGTCCAGGTCCGGCTCCAGCGTCTTCGCCACCTTGACCTGCTTGGCGGTGTGCATACAACAGACCGAGGAACAGTACCCCTTCCCGATCGACATATCCCGCGAACCGACGCACTGGATGAAGGCGATCCGCCGTGGCAGCTTGCCGTCGGACGGGCGGACAACGTGCGCGCCGGTCGAGCCGGCGAAGCTGACCATGCGCTCGAACTGGATGCTGGTCAGCACGTTGTCGTAGTGGCCGAAGCCGAACTCGCCCTTCTTCGTTGCGTCGAACGGTTCGAAACCGGGGCTGAGGATCACCGTCCCCACCGCTACCTGGCTTTCGGACGGCTGCATCTCCAAATCGATCGCGCCGGTGGGGCACACGTCGGCGCATTTGCCGCAGCGCGTGCAGGCCTCCATATCGATCACGTACGCGCCGGGGATGGCGCGCAGCGGCGGGCGATAGATCGCCTTCTCCTTGTGCAGCGTCCCCTCGTAGCGGCTGGGACGCTCCTCCGGGCAGACCTGCGCGCACAGTGCGCAGTCGATGCAGCGTTCGACGGAGACGTAGCGCGGTTTGTGGCGCACCGTCACCGTAAACGCGCCCGGCTCGCCCTCCAGCCCGGTCACCTCGGCGTAAGGAATGATCTCGATGTTGGGGTGCAGGTCGCACTCGATGGTCGGGCAGTAGGCCGCCCGGCCGGGGATGATGTGGCAGATGCCACACGAGTCGGTCGGAAACGTGCGGTCCAGCAGGTGGAACGAGCCGCCGATGCCGGGGCTCGTGTCGAGCAGGTAGACCTTGTGACCGGTCTCTGCCAAGAGCAGCGCCGACTGCATCCCGCCGATGCCCGCGCCAACGACGAAAGCCGCATCCGTTTGATGAGAGTGATTGTTATTCGTCATACGGTCCCTCAGAACGCTACGCGAGACCCCGCGCCCGCAGTACCGGGCGGGGATCGACGGTGTGCCGGCCATACAGCTTGCCCATCACCGGCAGGTCGAAGGCCAGCGCCATCAACTCAGTGATATACATGGCCGGGACTTTGTCCTCACCCGCCTGGCGGGTGTCCAGGTTGATCTGGCAGATGCCGCAGGCGCAGGCCGCCACGTCGGCCCCGGCCTCGCGCGCCGCCTGACCCAGGCGGGTGGTGAGCTGTCCCACGATCTCCCCACGGCTCAGCGTCAGGCTGGCCCCGCAGCAATCGACCTTGTAGGACCAGTCGACTGCCTCCGCGCCGAGCGCTTCCACCACCCGATCCATGCGCACCGGATGTTCGGGGTCGTCCCATCCGGTGATCGCCGGCGGGCGTACCAAGACGCAACCGTAGTAGGAGACCACCTTCAGACCGGTCAGGGGGCGCTTGACGCGCCCGCGGATCGTCTGCAGCATCTCCGGCTCGCTCAGTATCTCCAGCAGGTGGCGCGTGCGCCCCTGACCGGTGTAAGTGAAGCCGAGCATGCGTTCCATCTCTCCGCGCCAGACCGCGTCTTCGCGCAGCCGCAGGTCGGCGGCGAGGACGTTCTGGTAGCACGCCGGGCACGGCGCGACGATGTCGAGCCCTTCTTTTTGCGCCAGGCCGACGTTGCGCCCGGGCAGGCGCAGGGAGAGTTCGTGGTCGAGATTGTGCGCCGACGACGCGCCGCAGCAGTTCCAATCCTCGATCTCGACCAGTTCGATGTTCAGCGCCTCGCACACGGCATCGGTGGAGCGGCCGAACTCGACTGCCGTGGTCTCGATGGTGCACCCGGGGTAGTAGGCGTACCTCACGGCGACACCTCCTCGGCTTCGGTCTCGTACAACGCGCGCACCTGAGACAGCCCCTTCACCCGCTCGGGGATGAACGAGAGCTTGCCGCGCACCAACAGACCGCTGCCCAACACCATCTCGCCGGGCAGGTCGCGGAAGAAGAGCGGCAAGCCATTTGCCAGGCAGCGCAGCTTGTACTCCATCAGCATCGTCACCTCGTGGACGCGGCCCCACATTTTGATGCTATCGAGGAACGAGCGGTGAAGCGCGTAGACCGTCGGCTCGGGTGCGTACCCGGCCTCGATCGCCATGTGGCGCAGCGTGTCGAACATCGGCGCCAGCCAGATGTCGTTGGGGCAGCGCGTGCCGCAGGTCTGGCAATTGACGCACAACCAGATCGCGGAGCTGCTCAACAGCGCCTCTTTCTGGCCCAACTGAATCATACGAATCATCTGAGCCGGTTTGAGATCCATCGCAAACGCGACCGGGCAGCCCGCCGTACACTTCTGGCAGAAATAGCAGCGTGAAATCGGCACGCCGCTCTCGGCTTGAACAGCCCGACTAAACGAGAGGTCTGGCTCGTGAGAAGTAGCCATCAACGCCTCCTATGAAGCAGCTAGAATTTACCCGACTTATCCACCAATGGCAGCACCACAATCGACATATCCAGCGTCTCGCCCTCGCTGGTGATGAAATAGTCACGCAGCGTGACCTGGTGCTGGAACCCCATCTCTTCGAAGCCCTTGATGAGCTGGGGTTGCCCGGTGACGATCTCGGCCCACAGTTGTTGCAGCCCCACGCGCCGGGCAATCTCGACCAGGCTGTTCATCATCAGCGTGCCGATGCCCTGGCGGCGGTACTGCTTGTCCAGAAAGATGCGCACCCAGGCCAGGTGACTGTGGTAGTGCTCACCGAAGTGCAGCGTCGCATCGCCGATCAACTGGTCGCCCACCACGGCCACCAGCGGGAAGACCCTGCTGTAATCCAGATGGTCGACCCAGCGATCCACCACCTCTGGGTCTGCCGCGTCGCTGCGGAACAGCTCGATATCTCGCTTCGACGCGCGGGCAAACAGCGCCTTGAACGCCTCGCGGTCCTCCGCCTGCAGCGGGCGCAGCAACAGGCGCGAGCCGTCCGAGAGGGTCTTCATCTTACGGAAACGGGCCAATTGGTCCCACACTGTCTCTGTCATACCTCTCCTCCTCTATTCCGTCAAAATGTCCGCCATAGCCAACATCTGTGCCGGTTCCCAATTATGGATGCGGCTGGCCTTGTTCGGGCAGGCCACGACGCACGCGCCGCACGTCTGGCAGAGCGCTGCGTTCACCGTAGCGACGCGCCGCACGGGGTGCACCTCGCGCGCGCCATACGGGCACGCCGCCACGCAGGCCCCACAGGCCGCACACAACTCCTCCACCACGTAGGCCACCGTCGGTTCCTGAACCATCGCCTTTTGGGCGAACAGTTGGAGCACCTTCGCCGCCGCGCCACTGGC
>JAFGOJ010000130.1 GCA_016926575.1 Anaerolineae bacterium
CCCGGAAGCTCCTGAGGCGAATATTAAAAATCTTTGTAACTGCTCAGCTACGCTTCGCAGTTGCCTCACTTCGCCGCCCGCAACCCCCCCATCTTCTCCCTTTGACGTGCTAAGTTGGTAACTGCCAGGCGCCCAGCCTGAGCAGTTACAAATCTTTGTGCTCTTTGTGTCCTTTGTGATTGTTTCTCCTCTTTTTAGGGGAGTCGTTACTGGCAGACAAAATTTGCATGGGAAAAAGAGGCTTTGCCGCAGGTGCCACCTCACGTCGAGACGTTCCCGTTGAGGCCAACCACTTCGACGACCTGCACGGGCTTCGAGCGCCCTTTGACCTGGGTTTCGGCCCGCTTCCCGACGAGGATGCGGTCGGCGACGCGTTGGTGGGTGGCCTCGGAGATCAAGATCACCGTGTGCAAGTCGCGGTTGAGCCCTTCGATGCGGCTGGCGACGTTAGCGGCGTCGCCGATGGGGGTGTACTCCGCCCGCGCCTCGGACCCAATGCTACCCATCACCGCCACGCCGGTGTGGATGCCGAAGCCGGTGTGCAGCTCGAACGCGTCCACGCTGCGGCGGATGGCGTTGAATTTCTCCAGCAGCGTGTGCGCCTCCCAGGCGGCCTGAACGGCGTGGAGCGCGTGCTCGGGGTCTTCCAGCGGTGCGCCAAACAGCGCGAGCACGCCGTCGCCGGTGTAGCGGGTCACGGTACCGCCGTGCTTGATCAACGCCTGGATCAGGTTCTCGTAGTAGCTGTTGAGCGTCTGAATCACCGTCTCGGGCGGGGTCTCCTCACACCAGGACGTAAAGTCTCGAATGTCGGTGAACATAATCGTGATCTCGCGCCGTTCGCCGCCGAGTACAATCTGGCCGTTCAGGATGCCGTCGCGCACGGCCGGGCTGACGTAGCGCCCGAAAGCGGCTTTCAGGTGCTCTTGCTGGCGCAGTTCGTTGACCATGCTGTTGAAATACGCCCCCATCTCCGATAGCTCGTCCGCCGCCAGCGGGCGCACGGAGACGGCCAGGTTGCCGCGGCTTACTTCTTCGGCCACCCGCTGAATTTCTTGCAGGGACTTCGACACGCTGCGGATGAGCATGGCCACCAGGAGGGCCGCCGTGCTGCCCGACAGGATGGACACCGCTCCGGTCAGGCGCAGCGCGTGCGCCGAATCCCCACCCATCGACACGGCCTGACCGTACCCGAAGAAGCCCACCACGGTCACCGGAACGGTAACGATCAGCAAGAAGATGAGCAGCAGTTTGGTGCGCAGGCGCGCTTTCTTCAGATCGGTGAGCTGCGGCTGCGCCCCGGCAGCCAGGGCCAGCCGGGCCATCGCGCTCATCGCCCACTCGATGTAGAACAGGTAGGCCACCTGGGTCAGCGCCACACTCCCGATAATGCCCACGGCGTGTCCGACGACCGAGAGCGCCAGGTCGAAGCGCGGCGTGAAAAATGCGGCGGTGATGGCATAGAAGACCAACGCCTCGATCGAGACCCAGTTGACCACCCGCTGCGGGTAGACCACGGCCTCGCGCCAGGTGGCCGTTGCCAGAGACGCGTCGGGGAGGTCGCCGGCGCCGATCGTGGCCAGAAAGTGACGCATGGTTTTTGAAGAGAGGTGGTAAGGAATGTAAACCAGCAGAACCAGGCCAAGCACAACGATACAGGCCGGCCCGAAAAAGTGCCTCCGGTCGGCCTGGGTGATCAAGGAGATGAAGAGAGCGGATAGCAGGAACACGGGCAGGCCGACCAGTGCCTGCCCAAAGCCATATACGAACAGGATATACAAGGGCCGGTCCCGCCAATTGGCGAAAACGAAGGAAGGGATTTGTTCTCCTAAGAATTCTCGTCGCCTCATAGTGATTGGGAATGATAAATGAAAAATGGCGAAATGACAAGAGAGAGCCGGCGCGCCGTCAGGGCTCGAGCCGCAGCGAGACGTCGGCAGCGGTGAGCGAGACACGCCGGCCGTCGTCGGTGCGCAGATCGAGCGCGCCGCTCTCGTCAACACCCTCCGCCACGCCGTTCAGCGTGCCCTGGGCCGTGACGGCACGCACGCGCCGGCCGAGCGTAGCCAGCCGGCCCGCCCACTCGACGTGCGGGCTCGCTCCGGCGCAAACTTGCGCGTACCGCCGCTCGATCCCGTGCAGCATCACTGCCAGGAGGCGTTCCCGCTCCACCGCCCGCCCGCTCTCCGCCAGGATACTGGTGGCGTCGGGGGCCAGGCCGGGCAGTGCTTCCGGCGGCACGTTGACGTTGAGCCCCACGCCCACCACGGCAGAGTCGACGTGTGCGCCCTGCACAGACGTCTCGGTGAGCACGCCGGCCAGTTTGCGCCACGGCCAGCCCGTGACGACGAGGTCGTTAGGCCACTTGAGGGCTACGTGCAACCCGGCGACGTCCTCCACCGCGTCGGCGGCGGCCAGCGCGCAGACCATCGTCAGCCAGCCGGCGCGCGCGGGCGGCAGGTGGGGACGAAACAGGATCGAGCAAAGGAGGCAGGTTCCGGCAGGCGCAACCCAGTGCCGGCCCATTCGCCCACGGCCGGCCGTCTGCTCGTCGGCCACCACCAGCGTGCCCTCAAGAGCACCCTGCCCGGCCAACTCCTTCGCCACGTCGTTCGTCGATTCCACGCAGGTCCGGTATACCAACGCCCGCCCGAAGGTGTGTGTCATCAACCCGGCCCGCACGCGCTCCACATTCAACATCCCCTTCCCCTTTTGTTACGTCGTAACTGCTCAGCTACGCTTCGCCGTTGCCCTTCCCCGTCCGCGTGGGGGGGAAGCGGGGGTGTTGAGAGCGGCGAGGCCGCTCTCAACACTCCCGTTTTTCCTCTTTTCGGGCCGGGGGCATTGCTCAGACGAGCAGCCTGAGCAGTTACACCTTTTGTCATTTTACCGCCACTCTTGCCCCTGCGCAATTGCCTATCCAAGGGATTCGGTGTACAATGCAACGGATGACACATCTTTGGACTCCCTGGCGGATGTCGTACCTGCGTGGCGAGGAGCTCCAATCGGAGGGGTGCCTGTTCTGCACCACGCCTCAGTCGGAGGACCCCGATGCACACATCCTCTATCGGGATTCACACTGTTATGCTATGCTCAACCGATATCCTTACAACAACGGCCACTTGATGGTCGTGCCATACCAGCACGCGGCGACGTTGGAAGCGTTGGACGCCGAGACGCTGGCCGAGCTGATGGCGCTCACCCAGCGCAGCCTGCGCGTCCTGCGGGCGGCCTACGGCCCCGACGGCTTCAACCTGGGTATGAACATCGGTGCGGCGGCCGGCGCAGGCATCGCCGGGCACGTCCACCTGCACGTGGTTCCGCGCTGGGCGGGCGACACCAACTACATGACGATTGTGGGCCAGACCCGCATCATCCCCGAGTGGATAGATCAGATGTACGAGCGGCTGCGGCCGTTGTTCGATGCAGTGGTGTAATCAGCAACCCTATACTTTCAGGAGGAGTCGGTTATGTCTGTCAATGGTCGTGAAGCGGTAATTGTCTCTGCGGTCCGGACGCCGGTAGGCAAGTTTCAGGGCACGCTGGCCGGATTTTCGGCTTCGGACTTGGGCGCGGTGGCGGTGCGGGCGGCCGTGGAACGGGCCGGCATCGACCCCGCCACCGTCGACGAGGTGCTGATGGGCAACGTCGTGTTGGCCGGGCAGGGACAGGCGCCCGCGCGCCAGGCCGCCATCAAAGCGGGGCTTCCGCCGACCATCGGGGCCTCCACAGTCAACAAGATTTGCGGTTCCGGCCTCAAAACGGTGATGCTGGCCGCAGCGATGATCGCAGCAGGCGACGGCGACATTTTCGTCGCCGGCGGAATGGAGAGCATGGACAACGGGCCGTACATGCTGCCCAGTGCCCGCTTCGGCTACCGCCTGGGTGACGGGAAACTGGTGGACGCGATGGTCCACGACGGCCTGTGGTGCGCTTTCGAGAACCATCACATGGGCAACAGCGCCGAGTGGATCGCCCGCGAGTACAAGCTGACCCGCGAGGAATTGGACGAGTACGCCTACCACAGTCACATGAAGGCGGTCGCCGCTATCGACAACGGGCACTTCAAAGACGAGATCGTGCCGATCGAAATTCCCCAGCGCAAGGGAGCCCCGCTCCTGTTCGATACCGACGAAGTCCCGCGCCGCGACACGAGCATAGAGCAACTGGCGCGCCTGCGGCCTGCTTTCGACCCCAACGGCATCATCACAGCCGGAAACGCGCCCGGCATCACCGACGGCGCAGCCGCCACGGTGGTGATGAGCCGCGCCAAAGCCGAAGCATTGGGCATCCAGCCGCTGGCCCGTGTGATGGCCTACGACCAGGCCGCCGTGGAGCCGCTGAAGATCTTCACTGCGCCCATCTACGCGGTGCAGAAGGTGTGGGCAAAGACCGGCACCACGGTCGACGACTACGACCTCTACGAGGTCAACGAGGCCTTCGCCGCGCAGGTTCTGGCCGACGGGCGAGACCTGGCGCTGCCGTGGGATAAGGTCAACGTCAACGGTGGGGCCATCGCCCTCGGTCACCCCATCGGTTGCTCCGGCACGCGCGTGCTGGTGACACTCATCTACGCTCTGCGCCATCGCGGCCTCAAGCGCGGCCTGGCCACACTCTGCCTGGGCGGCGGTGAGGCAGTGGCCATGGCAATCGAATTGGAGTAAAATAGACCTTTACGGTCAACTACTAGAGAGGAGGAACGCACCCCTATGAAGATCGAACGCATCGCCGTCATCGGCGCGGGCACGATGGGCAACGGCATCGCGCAGGTCTGCGCCACCACCGGCTACCAGGTGACGCTCATCGACGTGATGCCGGAACAACTGGAGCGCGCCACGGTCTCGATCCAGAAATCGGTGGAGAAGCTGCACAGCAAAGGGCGGATCACCGACGAGCAACTGGCGTGGGCGCAGTCGAACATCGCGACGGCAGGCCAACCGGAGGCTGCCAAAGACGCGGACCTGGTGGTCGAGGCCATCGTGGAGCAGTTGGAAATCAAGGCCAAGGTCTTCAAGCAACTGGATGCGCTGACCCGTCCCGAGACCATCCTGGCCAGCAACACGTCGTCGATCTCCATCACCGAACTCGCCGCCGCCACCCACCGCCCCGACAAGGTGATCGGCATGCACTTTATGAACCCCGTGCCGCTGATGCAACTGGTGGAGATCATCAAGGGGCTCGACACCTCCGAGGAAACCACGGCGATCGTGGTCGAGCTGACGGAGAAGCTGGGCAAGACGCCGGTCGAAGCGCAGGACTATCCGGGCTTCATCTCCAACCGCATCCTGTGCCCGATGATCAACGAGGCAGTCTATGCCCTGATGGAAGGCGTGGGCACCGTCGAGGCCATCGACGCAGTGATGAAGCTGGGCATGAACCACCCGATGGGCCCCTTGACGCTCGCCGACCTGATCGGCCTCGACATCGTTTTGAACGTGATGGAAGTGCTGCAAGCCGGCCTGGGAGACGACAAGTACCGCCCTTGCCCTCTGCTCCGGCGGATGGTGGCAGCGGGGCATCTGGGACGCAAAACAGGGCGAGGGTTCTACACGTATTCCTAGGTCGCGCCGGGAGGACGCTGCAAAATGATACAACAAGTCTGGCCGTACATCGCTGGCATAGGGATCGGAGTTGGCCTGACGCATGTGCTCCTTCTGCTGATCTTGTTCATCCGGCGTGACAGAGACCGGAGCCAGAAGCTGGCGTTCCTTTATCTCGGCCTGTCGCTTTTATGGATAGCCATCGTCGCCCTGGCGGAGTTGGAACCTGTGTTCGTCTCGGTCTACGTGGATTCGGCGGACCTGTTCATCCCTGTCATCGCCACTGCTCTGCTGGTCGTGCAGACTCTGATGGGGTGCGTCTTTTTCGAGATGCCCATCTTGGCCCACCTGGCCGCTGCCGGCGGGACGTGGATCGCCATCATCCTCGGCACCGCCATCTACCTGATTTTCAGGCCCGTCGAAGGGGTGCCGCTGTTGGAGGTGGCCCTGGGCGGATGGAGCATCCTGGGCGTCGTGATGGTCTTGCAGGCAGTGATCGCCCAACGCCGCAGCCGGCTGGCCCTGCAACATAACCGTGTCCTTTACTGGACGCTGACCTTCATCCCATTGATGGCCGGGCAGGCCATCACCCTTCTTCCCAACAACCCGCTGCGCGAAGTGGGGCCGATGGTCCACTTTTTCGGCGCGATCGCCCTGATCCGAGGCGCAACGAGTATCTGGCTGCCCAACGTCAAAGCGACGCTGCGCGCCACCCTGCGGGTTTTGCTGCTCACCATCGCCACTGCCGTTTTCCTGGCCGGGATCGTCCTGGCCTCCGACAAGGCGACGGAGCGCCTCGACATCTTCCTCCCCCGCACCGGTTTGATCGTCATCTTCTCCGTGCTCGCCGCCCTGGTCTACATTCCCCTCTACCGCAGCCTCTGGCGCATCGTGGACCGCTGGTTCGAGGGGGTGGGATTCGACCCCGCGCAGGCGTTGCGCGACTACAGCCAGACCATCGGCACCCTGCTCAGTTCGGAGCAGTTGGCGACGGTCACCACCGGCACGATCATGGAACTGCTCGGCATCCGCCGCGGCGCGCTGCTCGTGGCAAGCGAGCTGGAACGCGGCGTCATCCGCTTCCAACCGGTTCCCGGCCTGGGCGAGGTTACCACAGATCCCATCGAAATGGAACCCATCAGCCCGATCCTGGGGCGCTTGAGCGGACAGCGCGAACCGCTGTTCCAGTACGAGGTGGAAAACCAGCTCGTGCTGCGCCAGGCCTCGGCCCGCGAACGGCAGTGGATGCAGTCGCTGGAGATGGAAATTTACCTGCCCATTCTCTCGCAGGAGGAACTGGTCGGCGTGCTGGCGCTCGGTTCCCAGCGCGGTGAGGAACCCTACGGCCCGCGAGAGGTGGAGTTCCTGACGACGCTGACCAACCAGACGGCGGTCGCGCTCCAGAACGCACGCCTCTTCGAGGGGCTGCAATCCCTCAACGCGCGCATCATCCAACTCAACGAGAACCTGCGCACTGCCTACGAGCGACTGGAGCGCATGGACCAGGCCAAGAGCGACTTCTTGACCATCGCCTCGCACGAGCTGCGCACGCCACTGACCCAGATCCGCGGGTACGTGGACGTGCTCCAAGAGCTGGCCGGGATGGACACGCTGACCAACGACCAAGTCCTGCGCATCGCCAACAATATCTCCAATCCCACCCTGCGCCTCGAAAACATCGTCAACGCGATCCTGGACGCCTCGCGCATCGACGCCGAAGGCCTGAGCCTGCGCTTCATCCCCACCACGCTGACCCTGACGATACGCCTCTCCATCGAACCGTGGCAAAAGGCACTGGAGGAACGCAAGATCACTCTGGAGACGCGCGGCATCGAGGAGATCGGCACCATTCACGTCGATATGGAACGGATGTGCCAGGCGTTCGGCAACATCATCTCCAACGCGATCAAGTTCACTCCCGACGGGCGCAAAATCACGATCATGGCCGAGCGGTTGGACGACATCCACTTCAAAGTGATGATCGCCGACTCCGGCATCGGCATCAGCAAAGCAGACCAGGAGCTGATCTTCGAGAAGTTCTATCGCGTCGGCAGCGTCAGCCTCCACTCCACCGGCGTGACCAAGTTCAAAGGCGCCGGCCCGGGGCTGGGGCTGCCCATCGCCCGCGGCGTCGTCGAGGGGCACGGCGGATGCATCTGGGTGGAGAGCGAGGGCTACGACGAGGAGCGCTTCCCGGGCAGCACGTTCCACATCGTCCTGCCCTTCCAGGCACACCGCGGCCCGTGCCGCTGGCAGCGCCCGGAAACCGTCCCCGTCCTCCCCGACGAACCTGAGGTCGTGAAAGAGAAGTTTAGCTGGGAGAGCTTGAACCTGGACGTGGACTTGTAAAAAAACAGCCTCCCGCAGGGCAACCCTGCGGGAGGCTGTTTAGAAGCACGCGCCGCTACGCCAGCGCGTGCCCCAACGTCGCCGCCAGATCCGCCAACCCGGTCTCCACGTCGGTGAAGACGAGTGTGTGGAGGCCCAAGCGCCCCGCGCTGTCTGTGTTGCGCACCATGTCGTCCACAAAGACTGCCTCTTCTGGCGCGACCCCCAATTTCTCCAGCGTCAAGTGGTAGATGGCCGGGTCGGGTTTTGCCAGCTTCACCTCAGACGAGTTGACGTACACGTCGAACGTCTCGTAGACGTCCAGGCCGTACCGCTGCGCGACCATCTGCGCGTGGTCGGGGAAGGCGTTGGTCAACAGCGCCACGCGATAGCGCCCGCGCAGCGACCGCACCGCCGCCAGCACCCGCTCGTCCACGTACTCGTCGGCGTAATACTCGCGGTAGAATTGCTGCACCGCCGCCCGGTCGCGCAGGCCCAGATTCTGCCCCACGTGGGCGTCGTACTCCTCCGCTGTGAGGGTGCCGGCCTCCAACTGCTTCCAGGCGCGGCCCCACAGGGTTTGATTCAGAACGCCCGGTACCAGGCCCAGCCGCATCTCCCACGCCGCTGTGTTCTCGAAAAATACGAGCGGAGAGAGCACCCCGCCCCAATCGAAAATGACGGCGCGGATGCCCGGCACCGCTTCGAGCGGGGGCGGCACGACCGGCAGGCCCAACCCCGCCAGCTCGCGCTGGAGCGGGCGCAAGCCGCGGAAGCGAACGGACGCGATCCCCAGGCCGCGCGCCGCGTCGACGTGGGCCTGCCAGTCGTCGACGAAGACCGCGTCGCCCGGCGCTACGCCCAGGCGCTCCAACGCGCGCTGGAAGATCTCCGGCTCAGGCTTGACCAGCCCCTCGAAGGCCGAAATGACCTGCACATCGAACAAGCCGTCCACGTCCAACTCGGCCAGCAGGTCCTGAAGTGCCGCCGCGTGGTTGCTCAAGAGCGCCGTGCAGACGCCGCGCTGTTTGAGGCCGCGAATCAAGGCCACCAGATCGTGGTCCAGCCGGTCGCCGGCCCAGAAGTCGCGGCTCAGCACGGCGCGGTCCGCTGAACTCAGGGTCAAGTGCCCCGCCGCCGCATCCCACACCTCGTCCAACGAAATCGGCCGGGTCATCGCCTGATACCAGGCCGGATTGCCGAAGAACAGCTCGGATAGCCCGTTCAGCGGCAGGCCCAGCCGGCGCTCCCACGCCATCCGCGGGAGCGGGTCGACCGTGCGCATCAGCACCCCGCCCCAATCGAAAATGGCTGCCTCGATCATTGTGCCTCCAGGCCGGGAAAATGATGCAGGAGATCGGAAAAGCGGGCCAGCTCAATCACGCGCTCGGGGGCCGCGATGGGGGTCTGCTCGAAGTCCCAGGGCACCGGATGGGGGATGTAGACCGCGCCGAGGCCGGCGGCGAGGGCCGGGTTGACGTCGGAGCGCGGGCTGTTGCCCACCATCCACGTCCGCTGCGGGTCCAGACCGTAGCGGCCGACCAGCGCGCGCAGCACGTCCGGGCCTTTCTCGGGCACCACTTCGACGGCGTGGAAGAAAGACGCCAGGCCCGAGCGGGCGACCTTGCTCTGCTGCACCGCCAGGTCGCCCTTGGTCAGCAGGATCAGGCGAAAGCGGCGGCGCAGGGCCGGCAGTGTCTCCGCGACGCCGGTCAGGAGGACGATGGGGTGGTCGAGCACGCGCCGTGCGATGGCCTCTACCTCGGCGGCGACCTCCGCCCGCGGCAGAAGGCCGTGCCGCTCGCACAACCGTTCGTAGGCGATGCCGATGCTGCGCACGAACTCCTGGGGCGCGTAGCCCACCCGCGGCACGCGCTCGAGTTCGACCGCGTCGACCATCGCGACGGCGGCGGCCCGGTCGAATCCCTCGCGCGCCATCCGCTCGGCAAAGGCGTCGCGCACGTCTTCGTAGTAGACGTTGTTCTCCCAGAGCGTGTCGTCGGCGTCCAGGATCAGCGTGTCGTCACTCACCCTGCCACTCCGGGCGCAACAGGCCGTAGAGGTGCATGTCGTGGCGCTGGCCGTCGCGCTCCATGAACTCGCGGAACGTCCCCTCACGCCGGAAACCCAGCTTCTCGTACATGGCGATAGCGCGCGGGTTGTAACTGAAGACGGTGAGCTGCACCCGGTGGAGGTTGAGCTCTTGGAAGGCGTAGGCCAGCGTCAACTGCATCGCCTCGTGGCCGTAGCCCTGTCCCCAATACTCAGGCTCACCGATGCCGATCGACAGCCAGCCGACCCGGTGCGGCCACAGGATGCCGTCCAGTTCGATGTAGCCGATCAGGGCGTCGGTCTCGATCAGCCGGATGCCGAACAAGAACGCCTCGTTCGACTTGTTTTGCTCCTCGAACCATTCCCTCAGGCCCTGTTCGGTTTTGGGGTAAGCGGGCTGCGCATCGAACAGACGCATGAACACCACGTCTCTCTGCCAGCGCAATATAGCGGGCAGATCGTCGAGCCTCAGTCCATCCAACCGTACCTTTTCACCAACCAGTAGATTTTTCGGCAAATGTGTCATTTCTCATTCCAGATTGTAATACTTGATCAACGCCCACTCGACGAGTCGCGCCGGGAGAACACCCTTGAGCGCGGCAGCGAGTTGCTGCGCCGGCGGGCCGACGCGGTAGCACGGTTGGGGGGAAGGGTGGGCAACAGCACGCGCCACCACCCGCGCCACGTCCTGCGGCGCGGCTCCACCGCACTCGTCGCGCTCTACGACGGTCATCATCCGTTCGAAGCGCCCGGCGTAGACAGGGTTCACGTGGACCACGCGCCGGTTGGCAGTGAACGAGGTGGCGACGTCCCCCGGTTCGACCAGCACGACGTGGATGCCGAAGGGCTTGACTTCGACGCGCAGGGCGTCGGTCATCGCGCGCAGGGCAAACTTGCTGGCGCTGTAGAAAGGCTGAAAGGGCAGGGCGACCACGCCGCCCAGCGAACCGATGTTGACGATGGTCCCGCGCCCCTGCGCCCGCATGATTGGCAGAACAGCGTGGCAGACGCGCAGCACGCCGAAGAAGTTGGTGTTGAATTGGGCCTGCGCTACCTCGACGCTCGTCTCTTCGACCGCGCCGGCGGTGCCGAACCCGGCGTTATTGACCACCGCGTCGATGCGCCCGGCCGTCTCCACAACGACGTCGACGGCGCGCTGTACCGATGCCGCGTCGTCGACGTCCATGTGGACCAACACCGGGGCGCCCGCTGGGTCCGGCACGGGCGGGAATGGCGCCCGCCGGCCGGCGCCGAACACGCGATGCCCCTGCTGCGAAAGGTACTCCACACACGCTGCGCCGATTCCCGAAGATGCGCCGGTAACGAGGATGACGTTTTCGTGGTTGGATTTCATCTGCTATAGTAAAAGTGCTCTGTGATGACCCGGCTGTCCGGGCCGACGTGAACCCCTTCCATCTCCAACAACGCCCGCTTCATCTCCAACCCGCCGCGGAAGCCGCCCAGGTGACCGTCGGAGCGCACGGCGCGGTGGCAGGGGATGACGATAGGGTAAGGGTTGCTCGCCAGCGCCCCACCGACCGCCCGCGAGGCCCCTGGGTCGCCCAGGTGGCGGGCGATGCGCCCGTAGGTACTGACCGAGCCGCGCGGGATGGCGTACTCGGCCAGCAGCACCCGGCGCTGGAATTCGGAGCACTGCTCCATGGCGAAAATGCTCAGATCGAAAGAAACGGCCTCGCCGTTCAGATAGCGCTCCAGACGCTGCTGCACGTCCGCGATGGCGGGACAGGTGCGCGCAACAGCCCCCGCAGCGGCGGCGCGCACCGCCTCCTGCACCAACACCTGCTCATTGGGCAGGAAAACACGCTGCACCTGTGCCGCCCGGTCCTCACCATCCCAAACAATCGTCAACGCGCCGAACGGGGACGACAGCGGCACGTAGAAAAACGAGGTAGGGATATATCGTTTCATCCGCTATTCCGGCCGGTCGGGGTAGAAATCGATCACCCGTTGGTTGCCGATCCAGCCGATCGCCGCCGCCCGCCCCTGTGCCATCGTTGGGTCGACGGTTACGCCGGTGGTGCTGGCCACCGCTTGCGTCAACGTCTCCAGCGGCAACGCGATACCGATCACCGTGCGCGATTCGCTGATCGTGTAGCGCACGTCGGCCGTCGGGCTGGCGAAACTGCCCTGAGCCGGGTTCCACACCAGGAAATAGGTGGTGTAGCTTGCGTTGGACGGCTCATAGTACAGACCGACCGCCACTTCCATACCGATGTCCGGGTTGATGCGCGCCGAGTCGGCCGGCCGCCCGGTGGCCGTGTTGCCATCCAGGTCCAGCGCGAAGAGCCACTCGGTGTACTCCTGCGGTGGGTCGGGAACCGGTTGGTGGAGCGTGACCCAGAACAGGGCGTCTTCTTGCGTGGCCCACCCAACCAGTTCCGCCGGCATGCTGGGGCTGGGCTGAAGCACGACGCGCTTGGTGGGCGCGATGCTGGCCATACGAATGTCGACCCCTGCAGGCGCGTCTTCCACCGCGGGACCGCCCTCGTAGGCGGTCACGTCACTCTGTGGGTCGCTAGGAATTGGCGTGGGAGTCGGTTCGGGGGTGGGCGGTACCGGGGTGTCCGTCGGTGGAAGCAGCGTGTTGGTTGGAGCCGGCGTGCTCGTCGATTGGGATGCCAACGCCGTGTCGTCCGGTTCATCTGTCGGGCGCGCACTCGTCCCGCCCGACAAGGGCGACGTGATCAACAACGCGATGGCGAGACAGGCCACCAAAGTGAAGAACACAGCAGCGACGATCATGATGATCTTCGTCCGACTGTCGCGCAGGTTCCACCACCTTCTTGCTCTGACGATAGGACTCGGGTTTTTCAGTTCCATTTTCGGACCCTCCCTATGACTGGTTCAACGCAATCGATCTGGCTATATTGTACAACAATCTGCGCCAGTTGTCACTTTTCAATCGATAAGAATCTATTCCGAAAATAGGGGTTTTGCAGGGGCTCCGCCCCTGCACCCCGCCGGGGAAACCTGCGGTTTCCCCGGACCCC
>JAFGOJ010000014.1 GCA_016926575.1 Anaerolineae bacterium
AACGGTTTTCGTAACTGCTCAGGCTGTGTGCCTGGCAGTTACCCGCCTGGCGCGTCGAAGGGAGATGATGGGGGTTTTGCGGGCGGCGAAGCCGCCCGCAAAACCCCCACTTCCCCTTTTCGCGGCAGGAAAGACAACTGCGAAGCGTAAGCTGAGCAGTTACCGATTTTCTATGGCCGAAATTATACCACCACATGGCGTTCCTGCCCACCCTATGCTAAAATAGGCGTGTGAACAAAACCTGTCGCGTCGCTGTGTTGCTACTGATTGTGCTCCTGGCGGCCGGGACCACCCGGGCGCAGGAAGAAGACGACCGCGTGGCCCAGTTGCTGGCGTTGGTCAACGCGGCCCGCTTGAGCGAGGGCCTGCCTCCCTACGCTTTGTCTGAGGAGCTGACCGCTTCGGTGCAGCGCCACGCCGACGACCTGGTGGCGAACGACCTGAGTTCGTACGTCGGTTCGGATGGGTCGACTGCGCCACAGCGCATCGCCGAAGCCGGGTACGCGGCCTGGGCCGACGGGGCGATGGTGGGCGAAATCTTCTGGATCGGCACCGGATCCGCGGAAGCGGCGTTCGAGTGGTTCATGAGCGACCCA
Organism: Anaerolineae bacterium; assembly: GCA_016926575.1. GTDB lineage: Bacteria > Chloroflexota > Anaerolineae > B4-G1 > DUEL01 > JAFGOJ01. The sequence continues at coordinate 597 of JAFGOJ010000014.1, forward strand.
CCGCACCGCGCCAACATCCTCAGCACGATCTACCGGGAGATTGGGGCCGCCGTCGCGCAGGACGGGGCCGGGCAGTTCTACCACGTGCTCGATTTCGGTGCGCGCCCCAACGTGATCCCCATCTTCATTAATGATGGGGATGAGACCACCGACTCGCCCCAGGTCGCCGTCCGGTTGAGCAACGAGGGGGCCTTCCCGCAGGGGCAAGGGACGATGTTCATGGGCCAGGCCATCGAAATCCGTATCGGTGACGCGCAGACGTTCGAGGACGAGTCCTGGCAGGCGTGGGAGGAGCTGGTGCCGTGGAGCCTGGCGGACGAGCCGGGCGAGCAGGCCGTCTACGTCCAGTTCCGCGACGCGGCGGGGCGCACGACCACCTCCGTCGATACGATAGCGCTGCTGCCGGGGGCAGGCACGTCCGTGCCGCCGACGCGCATTCCTGCGCCCGCCACCGAACCGGCCGCGGGTGCGTCTGCGGAACCTGCAAGCAGTCCCACCCCCTCCGGCGTTCCCGGCGTCGAGGTCTCTCCAGCACCGTTGCCGACCGTCACGCCGCGCCCCACCGCTACGCCCGTTCCGGTGGCTGCGATCACGCCCACGCCGTTCCTTACCTGGACGCCGCTCCCGCCTGCGGCGGGTCCCACGCCCCGCACGGGTTCTGACGCGCTGGTGGGGGCATTGTGCGCGTTGCAGGTGCTGGCCGTGCTGATGGGGCTTTATCTGGCCCTGCGGCGTTCCAATCACCCTGCGGAAGGCCGCTAATCGAAACGAAACGAAACGATCACGGAAACGAAACGAAATCGCTTGACTTACCTTTCGTTTTTTGGTAGAATGAAAGGCGTGAGCGATCAAGCATCTACCGTCGAGCGGCGATCTGCCATCGTACACGTGCTGGCGCAGGCCGGCAGCGTGGAAGTGGCGGACCTCGTCGCTCGTTTTGGCGTTTCGGCCCCGACGATCCGGCGCGACCTGGCCTGGTTGGAAGATGAAGGGCTGGTGCGGCGGGTGCGGGGCGGGGCGCTGGCGGCGGAGGATAGGGGGCCCACCCCGGCACCGGAAGACGCGGCGGCGCGGGTGGGCCGGGCAGCGGCAGGGCTGGTGCAGGACGGCGAGACGGTCTTCATTGGCGCGGGCGGGCTGACGCTGGAGCTGGCGCGGGCGCTGGCGGGCCGCGAACCGCTCACGGTCGTCACCAACAGCCTGGCGGCGGCGCAGCTCCTGTCGACGCACAGCGCGCACACACTGATTCTTACCGGCGGGCAGTTGGAGCGGCGCGGGGGTGGGCTGGGCGGGCAGTTGGCTCACGTCGCGCTGCGCGACCTGCGCGCGGACCGGGTTTTTCTGGAGCTGGGGGGCATCAGCGCGGTGGAGGGGCTCACCGACGACAGCCTGCCCCAAGCCGAGCTGGCTCAGCACCTGCTCGGCCTGTCTGCCGAGAACGTGGCATTGGTGTCGCCGCGGCGCGTGGGGCGGGTGGCAGCGGCCTACATCGCCCCGGCCGCGGAGGTCGATGTGGTGATCACGGCCCGCGAGGCCGATTCTGCGCCCCTGTGGGACCTGACGGAGTTGGGCGTGCGGGTGGTGTTGGTGTAAGCAGATTTCAGAGCGGTATCATTTTTTTGAAAGGAGTCTAATCAGATGGCAGGTATCAAGTATGAGCACGTATGGAAGCGGTTTGGTGACGTGGTGGCGGTCGAGGACCTCAACATCGAAATCGACGACAAGGAGTTCCTGGTCTTCGTCGGCCCGTCGGGGTGCGGCAAGAGCACCTCGCTGCGCCTGTTGGCCGGGCTGGAGGAGATCAGCGAGGGGAATATCTACATCGGTGACCGGCTGGTCAACGACGTGCCGCCCAAGGATCGGGACATCGCTATGGTCTTCCAGTCCTACGCGCTGTACCCGCACATGAGCGTCTACGACAACATGGCCTTTGGGTTGAAGCTGCGCAAGACGTCCAAGGACGAGATCGACAAGCGGGTCAAGGAAGCGGCCGCGATTCTGGGTATCGACACCTTGCTGGATCGGAAGCCGAAGCAGCTTTCCGGCGGCCAGCGGCAGCGTGTGGCGGTGGGGCGAGCCATCGTGCGCGACCCAGCCGTCTTCTTGATGGACGAGCCGCTCTCGAACCTGGACGCCAAGCTGCGCGTCCAGGCGCGCGCCGAGATCAGCAAGCTGCACCAGCGCCTGGGCACGACGTTCATCTACGTGACCCATGACCAGGTGGAGGCGATGACGATGGGCACGCGCATCGCGGTGATGAACGCCGGTATCCTGCAGCAGATCGATTCGCCCAAGAACCTGTACGACAAACCGAACAACATCTTCGTGGCGGGTTTCATCGGCAGCCCGGCTATGAACTTCTTCGACGCCAAGCTCTTGGAGCGGGATGGGAAGGTAGCGGTTCAAACCGACGATTTCCTGGTCTATTTCCCCGAACAGCGCCAGGCTGTCTTTCGCCCGCACCTGGGCAAAGACGTCACCTTCGGCATCCGCCCGGAGGACGTGCACGATTCGGAGTACATCCCGTCGGGCATCTCTGCGGCGCAGGTCGATGCGCAGGTCACCGTCACCGAGCTGATGGGCAACGAGGTCGTCGTCTACTTGCAGTCGGCCGTGCATGAGTTCTTGGGGCGGTTCGACCCGCGCACGTCGGCGCGCGTGGGCAACTCGATCTCTGTCACCCTGAACATGGACAACGTACACATCTTCGACAAGCAGACCGAACTGGCCATTCGCTAGAACGCGACGCAAGCGTGTCAAACAAAGGGCACCTAGCGCCAGAGGGAGGCGAGAGGTGCCCTTTTTGTGGCTCACGTCACGGACTTGGCGGCTAGAAATCTTGGCTGCCCCAAGGAGCAAATACACGCGTAACTGCTCAGGCTGTGCGCCTGGCAGTTACCCGCTTGGCGCGTCGAAGGGAGAAAATGGGGGTTTTGCG
>JAFGOJ010000131.1 GCA_016926575.1 Anaerolineae bacterium
CAAGTATAGGGGCAACTGCCGAAACGTGAGCTGAGCAGTTACGCATAGGACGGAATATGGGCGACCACCTGCTGATTGCAGACGATGATGTGCGTGTGCTGGAGACGTTTTCCAGGAACTTGGAACGTCTGGGATATACGGTGGTGAAGGCGCTGGGTGGCGAAGAGGCTGTGCGTCTGTATGCGCACGGGCAGCCCGCCATTGCCTTGATCGACGTGCGCATGCCCGGCATGGATGGGTTCGACGTGCTCAAGGCCATCCGCAGTGGCGACCCCGAGGCGGAAGTGATTCTGGTCACCGGTCATGGCGACGTCGATACCGCCGTGGAGGCGCTGCGCCTCGGCGCATCCGACTTTCTCGCCAAACCGGTCGAACAGTCTGCCTTAGACATCGCGTTGCGGCGCGCGCAAGATCGCATTCGCTTGAAGCGCAGCCTGCGGCGCGCGCAGGCCGCGCTACAGGCCAGCGAAGCGCACTACCGCGCCATCACCGAGGCCGCCGTCGTCGGCGTGGGCATCACCGACGTGGAAGAGAACTTGACCTTCGTCAATCAAGCCTTCGCCGATATGCTCGGCTACGAACGCACCGAGATGTGGTTTATGAACCTGGCTCAGCTGACTACCCCCGAGGAGTTTGTGCGTTATCGCCAGGAGACGCAATCGTGGATGGCAGGGTTGCGTAGCCAGTACGAGACGGTGATGCGCCGACGGGATGGCAGTATGCTGCACGTGTTGGTCTCCGCTGCCCCGATCACCGACGCGGAGGGGGAGATGCGGATATTGGCGGTTATTTCCGACATCACCGATCTAAAAAACGCCGAGCGGGAACGCGAGCGCTACGCGGCGGAGTTGGAGCGCAGCAACAAGGAGTTGCAGCAGTTCGCCTACATCGCCTCGCACGACCTGCGCGAGCCACTGCGCATGGTTAGCGGATTCGTCGACCTGCTGGCGCGTCGCTACCGGGGACGCCTGGACGACGAAGCGGACGAGTTCATCGCCTACATTGTTGACGGCGTGGCGCGGATGCAGCGGCTGATTTCGGACCTGCTGGCCTACTCGCGGGCGGGCAAGCGGGACGACCGGCTTGCGCTGTCCGACTGCAATGCTCTCGTCGAGCAGGCTCTGCTCAACCTGCACGCGGTCGTGGCGGAGTCGGAGGCCGTGGTGACCCACGATCCCTTGCCGACGCTGGTGGTCGACCCGTCCCAGATCGTCCAGGTGTTCCAGAATTTGATCAGCAACGGGATCAAGTTTCAGCCGCCGCAGCCCGTCGAACCGCCGCGTGTCCACATTTCGGCCGAGCAGGGTGGGGGGATATGGACATTCTCGGTGCAGGACAACGGCATCGGCATCGCGCCGGAGGACATCGAACGCGTTTTCGAGGTCTTCGAGCGCCTGCACACGCAGGAAGAGTACCCCGGCACAGGCATCGGTCTGTCGATCTGCAAGAAGGTGGCCGAAAACCACGGTGGGCGGATTTGGGCAACGTCGGAGCTGGGGCGCGGCTCGACGTTCTTCTTCACCATTCCGGAGTAGGGGCAACGCATACGTCGCCCCTACAGGCAGCGTTGATCGGACGCGACCTACATCTTTACTCCGCGCCACCGCCGGGTCCGTGACCCGGCGGGAGCAAGAACGCGGCCTACTTTCGGAATAGGCTATGTTATGATCCGGGCGTGTAGGGTGCCGCCGTGGGAGGGGCGTAGGGTTGCGCGGGGCTGCGTTCGAGGTCTTTGAACAGCGACCGGGCCGACCTCAGCCCGGCGTACAGGCCGGCAGCGATCAGGGCCACCTCGGTCGAGAAGCTGAAGACCGAGACCAGCGCCACCAGCGGCGGAACGGTCACCACCGCTGCCGCGAGCGCAGTGGCCAGGACCGGGAAGCCGAAGGCGACCACCAACAGCCACACGCCCCAGCAGGTCAGGCGCACCGCGCCGCGTTGCCAGTTCTGCCAGATCATCCATCCCGAGCCCCACACCAGGGACTCGGCCACGACCGACAGCCCGGCCTTGGGGTGCGTCTCGATCAGCCGGATTACCTTGCCGATGCCTTTCCCCAGCCGCCACAACTGATACAGAGCGTAGCCCAGGATGCCCAAGATCACCAGTGTGACCACCGCTATCAACGCGACCAGCAGCCACGGGTCGATGCGTGTCAACACGTACAACAGCGCCATCAACACGACCGAGGTGATGTTTTCCACCGTCGCGAAGGTCGGCGCGGAGATGGTTCCGGTCGTCCCCGTCGAAGCGCTCAACGCCGGTTTGGCCAGGAAGCGGGCCCCGTTCAACGTTGAGGCGGCTGCCGCGCCGCCGCCCGCCGTCAGCCACCCCATGCTGCCGATGGCGCCGTCCACGGTGAAAATGCCCAGCGTTTGGAGGATGGGGGCCAGGTCGGCGTGCATCTCGGCGATGATACCGATGGATGCCAGTGCCAGCAGCGCGCCCGACGCCGGCACCAGGAAGCCGCTGAGGAAGTTGACGACTGCGTTGATGGCATTCATTACGCCCGGCGAGAGGAGAGATGCGTAGGCCGGGGCGACGGTCAGCAGCCAGAACACCACCACGATGCCGAGAAACCACCATGATTCCATGAACCTCATCTGCGGCGTCAGTTCGACCAGATTGGTCTTCGCGGCGATGGAGACAATCATCAGGCAGAGGTATTGATCGCCTGCGCCCACCAACCCGCCAGCAGAAATAGCAGAAAGCACCAGTTCCATTGCCTACCTCCTGAGCCGGCCCAATTATTCGAGACCTCGCTGTGCGTTGCGAGGCTGCTTCATTGCCTTTATATCACACTTGCATCCACCGTGCAAGCCCGCGTTTCCATTCGGTGTAGTTGACAATCTGCCAGATTGTGGTATTCTATTCTCACAATTTCATCTTTCAAAGACGAGGATCAGGAAGAGTAGGTGTCGAAGCGAGGTTCAGAGAGTCGGGCCAAGAGCTGCAAGCCCGATACCGGCGCAGATACCGAATGGGCCTGGGAGTCGCCCGCCGAATCCCCACAAAGGGGCTGTAGTCCGGGCCGGAACCGCCACCGTTATCAGGGCTGAGGGCATCGCCGTGTGCGCGCCACAGGGTTGTGCCCGCGAATGAGTGAGGCTGGCTTTTCACGCGTGCGCGCCGTCATCGGCGCGTTTTTGGTTTGAGGCCACCTCAGCAGGGTGGTACCACGGGTTGCACGCCCGTCCCGGCAACGGGGCGGGCGTTTTTTGTTGTTGGTTTGTAACTGCTCAGGCTGTGCACCTGGCAGTTACCTGCCTGGCGCGTCGAAGGGAGAAATGGGGGTTTTGCGGGCGGCGAAGCCGCCCGCAAAACCCCCGCTCCCCCTTTTCGCGGCGAGAAAGGCAACTGCGAAGCGTAAGCTGAGCAGTTAC
>JAFGOJ010000132.1 GCA_016926575.1 Anaerolineae bacterium
AACCGCAGGTTTACCCGTTTCCCCGGCGGGGTGCAGGGGCGGAGCCCCTGCAAGGCATTCGTTGAACGAGGGCGGCGGGTTTGAAACTCGCCCTACAGGGCCTGGCCCGCCGTCCCGCCGGGTCACGGACCCGGCGGGAGCAAGAACGCGGCCTATTTTCGGAACAGCGCACGGATGGATGCCCGCTTTCGCGGGCATGACGACCGGGTACGTGCTATTTTCGGAACAGAACTCATGATAGCGAGGATTTATGTGCGATAAGAAACCAGCATCCTGGTTGGACCGCCCTTTCTTGAAGGGCCTCCCCATCAATTGGGAACACGCCCTCTACATCCTGATTGTCATCGTCTGCCTGGTTTCGCGCATGGCGATGCTCGGCTACCGGGTGGAGAGCCACGACGAGAGTCTGCATACGCAATACTCCTGGTACATCTACTCCGGGCGCAGCTACGTGCACAATCCGATGATGCACGGCCCCTTCCTTTTCCACGCCGCGGCGCTCAGTTTTGCCCTGTTCGGAGACACCGACTTCACAGCGCGTCTGCCGGTGGCATTGATAGGCACGCTGCTGGTCTTCTTCCCCTATCTGCTGCGCCGCTACCTGGGGCGCACAGGCGCGCTGGTGGCCTCGCTGCTGTTCCTGATTTCCCCTTCCATCATGTATTACTCGCGCTACATCCGCATGGACATCCCCACCATCCTGTGGGCGATGTTCGTGGTCTGGGCGATGTTCCGCTACCTTGAGGATGGGGCCGACCGCTATCTTTACATCCTTGCAGGTGCGTTTTCGCTGATGTACGCGACGAAGGAGGTCGCTCCGATCTACACGCTCTTCTTCGCCGTTTTCCTGGTGGGCCTCTTCCTGACGCAGGCGCTGCGTCAACCTTGGGAACGCCCGGAACTGGAGAACGGGTTCCTGGGCGGCGCGGTGGCGGCCGCGCTGGGCGGTTTGGCGCTGGTGGCGGGCGCTCTGGTAAGCGGGCCGACAGAGGCAGCGCTGCCGGCTTGGGCGGTCGCCGGTGGGGTGGTGGGCGTTCTGGGCGTGGGGGTGGCCGTCGTCATGCTCCTGCGCGGCCTCGGCGGGCGGGCGCGCGCGTTCCGCAGTTTCGACTTGATGGTGCTGATCGGCACGTTGAGCCTGCCCTTCGCCTCGCCCTTGCTGATGAAGCTGCTGTCGAAGGTCGGTGCGCTCGTCGCCGGCCCCACGCCCGAGCTCGCCGCGCCCGTGTGGGCCAACCTGGCCGCGCTGAACGTGCTCAACTACCGCGCGCCTGACCTTTACTACACCGCTCCGATCCTGGCTCTGACCATCGCGGCGGTGGTGGCCATCGGACTGGCGTGGGACAAGCGGCGCTGGCCGGTCGCGGCGGCGATCTACGGCGTCATCTTCCTCGTGTTCTTCACCTCCATCTTCACCAACGGCGAGGGCATCCTCAGTGGGTGGATCGGATCGGTGGGGTATTGGATGGAGCAGCAATCCGTCGAGCGCGGCAGCCAGCCCTGGTTCTACTACCTGGCCGTGCTCCCGTTCTACGACTTCCTGCCGCTCCTGGGCGCGCTGGCGGCGGCGGCCGTTTTGGGTGTGCGGGCGTTGCTGAGGCGCGCCGGAAAACTGCCCGCCGACGCCGCCGGAAGCGCGCCGGCGCGCTCCCTTTTCATCTCCTTCTTGCTACTCTGGGTGCCCCTGGCCTGGCTCGGTTTCTCCTACGCCGGCGAGCGCATGCCCTGGCTCACCGTCCATCTGGCCACGCCGATGATTTTGCTGACCGGCTGGCTGGTAGGCCGGCTCGTGAGCGCCATCGATTGGGCGGCGGTGTGGGCGAAGCGGGGCTGGCTGTTGCCGCTGCTGCTCCCCGCGCTGGTGGCCGCGCTGGCGGCGCTGGTGCGAACGGACCCGCGGGCGATTCTCGGCGGCGTCACCGCCAGCACGCTGACGGCGTTGGGCGGTACCGTGGCTGGCATCCTCGGGGCGCTCTTGTTGAGCAGCATCCTGGCCTTCGTGTGGACGGACGTAGGCGGGCGGCAGGCGGGCCTGCTCGTGGCGCTGACCGCGTTTCTGGCCCTGGCCCTGCTGACGGTGCGCGTGGCGGTGCGCTTCTCGTTCGTCAACTTCGACCGGCCGGCGGAGTTGTTGGTCTACGCCCACAACGGTCCCGACGTGCGCACGGCGTTGGAACAGGTCGAAGCGCTGTCGCTGCGCACAAGCGATGGCCCCCAGTCGATCGAGGTGGCCTACAATCTCGACAAGAACTCCTTCCTGCTCTACTGGTACTTCCGCGACTTCCCCAACGCGCGTTACTACGGCGACCAGCCCAGCCGGGAGCAGGTGCGCGCGCCGGTGGTCATCGCGGCGCAGCCGCAGTGGGGCGTGATCGAACCGTACTTGGGCGACGAATACTACACTTTCGAATACACCCACTACTGGTGGCCGATGGAGGACTACCGCGAGTTGACCCTGGGGAAGTTGTGGGAGTGGCTGACCGATGCCCAAAAACGCCGAGCCCTGTGGCGCTTGTTCTACGATATGGACTACACGCTCTACGACCAGATCACCGGGCGGGAGCACGTGCCCGATGCGTGGCCGCTGCACCAGAAGTTTCGCCTCTACGTGCGGCGCGATCTGGCGCAGCAGGCGTGGGACCTGTGGGAAGGTGAGTTGCCGGCGGACGTGTCGCCCCCGGCCGTCGATCCCTACGCCGAAAACTGGCAGGAATTGACTGCCCGGCAGGTGTGGGGTAGTGAGGGGCGCGCGCCGGGGCAGTTCTCCTGGCCGCGCGGCGTCGCCGTCGCTGCCGACGGCACGGTCTACGTGGCCGACTCTCAGAACCACCGCATCCAGGCCTTCGACGCTGCCGGGACCCTGGTCGCTACCTGGGGCAGTTATGGCGAGTGTGGCACGGGCATCCCGGCTCCCGGCACGTTCTGCGAACCATGGGACGTGGCGGTCGGGCCCGACGGCTCGGTGTACGTGGCGGATACGTGGGCCCATCGCGTGCAGCGTTTCACCGCCGAGGGGGCGTTCCTCGGCGCGTGGGGCGCGTTCGGGCAGGTAGGGGTGGACGAGTCGGATCAGGTGGTCTTCTACGGGCCGCGCTCGGTGGCGGTGGGGCCGGACGGCCTGGTCTACGTGACCGACACGGGCAACAAGCGCGTGCAGGTCTTCACGCCGGAGGGCGAGCGGGTGGCCGTGTGGGGCGAGCTCGGCGCTGCGCCGGGCCAGTTGAGCGAACCGGTGGGCCTGGCGTTCGATCCAGACGGGCATCTCGTGGTGGCGGATGCGTGGAACTGGCGCGTGCAGGTGTTGGAGACGGACGGCGCGCCGGTGTCGAGCTGGCCCATCGACGGGTGGGTGGGCGAGACGATTGACGATAAACCCTACCTGGCGGTCGATGCGGCGGGGCGCGTTTACGTCACCGACCCGGGCAACTACCGCGTGCTCGTTTTCGACGAGGAGGGGATGTACCTGTACGGCTTCGGGCAGTTCGGCTTCGACGAAGCCTCCTTCGCCTTGCCCACGGGGATCGACGTGGGGCCGGATGGGGCGCTGTACGTCGTCGACGC
>JAFGOJ010000133.1 GCA_016926575.1 Anaerolineae bacterium
CACCGCGTCGGAATAGCCCGGCCCATCATCTCGAAATTCGATGCAGATGTCCCCGTCTTCAAGCGCGATGTGGACGGCGATGCGTGCCTTGGTACGCCCTTCCAGAGCATATTTGACCGTATTGGTAGCAAGTTCGTTGATTACCAGCGCCAGGTTATGAGCCTGGTCCGCCGTCACGCGCGCCGACGACGGTGTGATAGTGAACGCGATCTCCTTATCGGGCGGCAGCAATTGCAGCGCGGAGCGAATCACGCGCGTCGACAGGTCGCTCAACAGCAGCGGCGCCCACTCTGACGTGGAAAGCATATTGTGCACCGTTGCCAGCGTCTGAATTCGATTGACCAGGTCCTTCATAATGGCCTGGTATGCAGCCCGATTCTCCACACCGACGTGATCGCGTTCCGCGTAAAGCAAGCCAGCGATGGCAGACAGGTTATTTTTAACGCGGTGGTTGACCTCGTTCAACAACGTGGACTTGGTCTGAGCGTCCAACAGGGCCTGCCGATAAAGCCAGGCATTGTCGACCGCGACGGCTGCTCGCGACGCGACCAACTCGACCAGCCGCAAATCGTTCGGGCCGAAACGCCCCGCCCGCGAGTCCAACACCTGGAGCGCGCCGATCGCCTCGCCCCGCGCAATCAAAGGCACACTGAGAATCGAGCGGAGCGTGATCCCGATGCGCTTTTCCACGCTGCTGAAATACCTTGGGTCATCTTGCACGTCCGTTACCAGCACGCTCTCGCGGTGCGAAACCACCCACCCGGCGACGCCTTCCCCTGGCGACAACCGCCAGCCGCGCACGATGTCTTTTTGAGGGCCGGTGGCCTGGCGGCAAACCAGCTCGGCCGTATCGGGATCGACGAGCCAGATCGAGGAGGCCACGCCCTCCAGCAGCAAGCGCACCTGTTCCAAGACGGATTCCAATACCTGATCGATGTCCAGAAAGGAGTTGAACAACTGCGCGGTCCGGTTGAGCAGCTCCAGTTCTTCGTTACGATGGCGTAGGGTCTCTTCGCTCGCCCGCAGTCGCTCCTCGGAATATTTGCGCGCAGAGATGTCCCGCGTGGTGGCAATCAAGGCAGTCAAGCGGCCCGCTTCGTCGAGAATGGCCGCCGAGCTCAACGCACCGACGAAACCCGTGCCGTCTTTCCTCAACAGCGTGTACTCCATGCCCCACATAGCGCCCTCCGCCACCGTGCGTTGCAAATTCCGCGCCGCGCGCTGGCGGTCCTCAGGAGCAATCAAGTCGAATGCACTTCTGCCCATTAGCTCGTCTGGGCTGTCATACCCGTGCATTTCGAGCGTGCGAGGCGACACGAACGTGATACGCCCCTCCAGATCGGTCATCGTCACCGCGTCGGGAGACGTGCGCACCAACGTGCGGTACAACTCCTCCGCACGCCGGCGCTCGACAAGCTCCTGTTGCAGATCCTCGTAAAGGCGCGCCTTTTCCAACGCGGTAGCCGCGGCGCTGGCAAAAGGGGCCAACCGATTGGCATCTTCCGGAGAGAACATGCTTGCTTGTTCACCGTCCAGGCGCAGCACTCCCAACACCTGGCCGCGCAGCGAAATCGGCATCACCAGATAAGAGCGAATCCAGGCCGTCTCTTTCAACGTCACCCAACGAGGTTCCTGACCCGTATCCGGCACGATCACCGCGCGCTGTGTTTCGATTGCTTCGGCGTCCAACCTGAACTGGTCCACCGATTGCAACAGTTTCGAGATCATCTCCTGCGCGCCGAAACCATTGTAGCCCTGCCAACGCACCGTGCGCAGCGTGCCGCCTTCAACGAGGGCGATATTGGCAGTGGTGAAGTACACGATGCGCTGCGCCTGGCGAATGATCTCTTCAAGCACGTCCGCAGGGCGGGTCTTGGACGCCAAAACCAGCGTCACCTCTGCCAGCGTCTCGGCCAACAGCCGCTGCTCCCTCTCGACGCTCAACAGTCGGTCTCGTTCATCTTCCACCATCTTCAACCGAGCGAGGCATTCTTGTGCCGCTGCTTCGGCCTGCTGGCAGCGGGTAAGCAACGCCGCCATGTCGTCTTGTAGCCGGTCCTTATCCATACAACCTCACTCGATTGTCTGCGCTTGGGGGAATGTCAAGCGAACGACCGCCCCGTGGTCGTTACACAGCATCACATCTCCATACAGATCATGCCGCATCAAAGCGTTCACCAGATACAGCCCCACGCCCTGCGCCTCGCCGTTCAAGACCTGCGCTGGAAACCCCGGGCCATCGTCCCGCCACTCCACGCTGACGGCACCCTCCACCACGTCAACGCAGACGCTCACCCGAGCGGCCACACCGGCAGACACTACGTACTTGTTCACGTTCATTGCCAGTTCGTTCAACACCAAAGCCAGGCTGCTGGCCTGCTTGTCGGTCACGCGGACGGGCGACTCGGCCACGTCGAGCGACACCGGGCAATCGCAGGTCGCCATCTGAAACACAGACGAAGCGACTTCGTAAATCAGGCGGTCCAGCCGCAATGGGCTCCAATCGACGGCAGACAACATATCGTGAACCAGGGCCAGGCCGCGAATGCGCTGGGCCAGGCCATCCATCGCTGAGAGACAGCTTGGTTCGGCCCCCAACCGAGCACGGCGCTTTTCGGCTTGAATCAAGCCGATGATCGCTGCCAGGTTGTTCTTGACACGGTGGTTCACCTCTTGCAGCAAGGTTTCTTGCATCTGGGCGTCCTTGCGCGCCTGTTCCAGAAGCACGGCATTCTCCCAAGCCAGCTCGCGGAAGCGTGCCTCGCTCTCGCGCAGCGCCACCTCCACCCGCTTCCGGTCGGTGATGTCGACGAACGCGGAGACGGTCCCGCGCACCGCGCCGTCGTCGCTCAAAAACGGCGCAGCGTTGCCAAACAGATAGCGCACACCGCCGTCGTCGTAGACGATTTCCTCCTCAAAGTTCTTGACCGGCATACCATACGTCGCGGCCCGCTGCATAGAGAGCTTCTCGGGCGGGATTTCGACCCCATTCCTGCAGAACTTGAAGTGTCCTGGAGGACTGCCCTCGGCCGGCGTCAACGACGAGTTGATCCCACCGGGCATCCGCAACCAATCGTACGAAGTGCGGTTGCCGGTGATGAAATGGCACTTCGGATCGCGCGAGATCCAGATCGCGGCCGGGACCGCGTCCATGATCGCCTCCAACTCCGCCGCCCGAGCGCGTTCGCGCGCCTCGCTCTCGCGCAGAGCCGCCTCTATCGCGCGCCAGTAGCCGATGGCTCGCTCCAGCGTGTTCGTCAACAAAACAAGCGGCGCGGCCAAAAAGAACAACAAGATCGCCGACGGCGTGGGCACCTCACCCAAATAGACCCCCATGCCCACAATGGAGAGGACGCCAAGCCCGGCAACGAGGAGAGGGGCATAGGCGGGCAGCAAGGCCCCGGCCACGATGATCGGGACGGTGAAGGCGATCAGGCTGCGCCCGTCGACGATGTACTGGGGCACGTCGCAAAGCGCTGACGCGAGCAGCAACAGAAACACGAAGGCCCAGGACGCAACGCGCAGCGACCGCTTGCTGACGAAAAAGACCACCACACTGGTCGCTATGCCCCCTCCTGTGCTGAGGTAAAGCATCAGCAGTTCTTCTGACGTGACGTCCCAGTTGAAAACGTCGGCGCAGGCAGTAAACACTACCCCCACGAACGACATGAGCACGACGATTCCCAACAGTACGTGCAGGAGCTTCCGCCGACGTTCCTCGTTCGTCGCGTCAAGGGGAACGGACATCCTCTGTCGCACTGTCTCCCACATCGTTTTCATAATCCGCACCTGGGTCTGGGTTAACGTCTCGAACGGTCCTCATCCCTCCCGCAGGTTTGGAACCTGCGAGAGGGGTGCGGGCGGGTGATTCCCCCTGTATTGTACACACTACCGGCAAAGAGGCAAGAATGCGCTCGCTTTTTGACCATAGGTTTCACGTTCTCTACCAATGAACGAAAATGCCCCCTGTCGTTGCGGGTCTCCTGACCCGCCGTTCCGCCCGGTCAGGAGACCGGGCGGAACAAGGGGGGCCGCCCGAGACGTTAACCTAGGCCCATTTGCGGAAGGGGTCCGGGGGAACCGGAAGGTAAACCGCAGGTTTACCCGTTTCCCCGGCGGGGTGCAGGGGCGGAGC
>JAFGOJ010000015.1 GCA_016926575.1 Anaerolineae bacterium
AGGTATCTTCTCAAAAAGTGGGGGATGGGGGTTTTGCGGGCGGCGAAGCCGCCCGCAAAACCCCCATCTTCTCCCCGCTGTATTGAGAAGTTACTAACCGAGACTGATTATACCATATTGAAACGGCTGGCAAAAGCGACGAATGTCACGCCTGCCCTTGCCAATCCTCCCACAGGATGGTATAATCCCCTTCGTACATCGTTTGGAGAGGTAGCATAGTCTGGCCTAATGCGCGCGCCTGGAGAGCGCGTGGGGCCTATCGCCCCCGTGGGTTCAAATCCCACCCTCTCCGCCACGTGAAACGCCCCCACTGAGGGGGCGTTTTTGTTGAGGAGGTGTAACTGCTCAGCTTACGCTTCGCAGTTGCCTTTTCCGCCGCGAAAAGGGGAGTGGGGGGTTTGCGGGCGGCTTTGCCCTCCCTTCAACGCGCCAAACGGGTAACTGCCAGGCGCACAGCCTGAGCAGTTACGAGGAGGTTTCTATGACGGTCGATACCCGCCGTGCCACGCCCCAAGACGCCGGGGCGATCTCAGGCATCTGGGCCATCATCTGCGCCGAGCGAGATACCACCGCTGTCAACCGGCCGTTTACTGCGCAGCAGGAAGCGGACTACATCGCCGCGCTCTCCGAGCGGGAGGGTGTCTTCGTGGCCGAAGCGGACGGGGAGATGGTGGGCTTTCAGACCCTGGACCTGTGGGCCAAATACACCGACTCGTTCGACCACGTGGGGGTTGTCGGCACGTTCGTTCTGCCGGGGCAGCGGCGTGCGGGAATCGGGCAGCGCCTGGCAGCGCACACCCTCGCCTTCGCCCGCGCCCACGGCTACGAGAAGCTCGTCATCTACGTGCGCGCCAGGAACACCCGCGCCCAGGCGTTTTACCGCAGCCTGGGCTTTGCCCCCAAAGGCATCCTGGAACGCCAGGTCAAGCTCGACGGCGCGTACGACGACGAGGTCTTTATGGAGCTGTTCCTCTAGCTCACCGAATGCGCAACGGCGCTACGCCACCCGCCTCGAACCCGCAGGCGTGGTAGAACTCCTGTGCCGCCGAATCGCCGCGCGACGTGTCGACCAACAGGTGCGTGGCGCTGCGCCGGTCGGCGCGCTGCACCGCCGCCTCGACCAGCGCCGCGCCGATGCCCTTGCGCCGGCAGGCCGGGTCGACCGCCATCTCACCGATCAACGCACGCAGCCGGGTCAGACCGGGGACGAAGGACAGCGCGAGAAACCCGACCACCTTCCCATCCACCTCCGCCACGATGACGTCGAGCGCCGAGCACTCGCGCAACCGTTGTGCCGCTGCACGCTGCTCCTCCGGCGCTAGACCAATGCTGGCCGGGATCAACGCCAGCAGATCCAGGATCGCGGCCTCGTCGGTCGGGCGCGTCTCGCGGATCATGACGCCCGGGGCCGCGGTGTGGAAGGCCGCCGTCTGGCTGTGTACCCACCGGCCGATCACCTCGCGGTGCGTGCGAAAGGCCAGGTCCTCCGGCAGCGCGCCGGGCTGGAATACCGCCACGTCTTGGGCGTCGTCCCCGGCGTGCAGCGTCCCGCCTATCGGTCGGGCGCGGTAGAAGATGATGATGCCGGACTGTACCGGCCCCTCAGGAAAGGAGTAGACGCCGAACAATTCCACCAACTCCACGTCCAATCCGGTCTCTTCCTTGCACTCGCGCACCGCCGCCTGCTCGACACTCTCGTCGGCCTCGATGTAGCCCGCCGGGAGCGCCCACCAACCGACGAACGGCGGTTCGCGCCGCTTCACCAGGACCAGTCCGCCGTCCATTTCCACCAACACCCCCGCACCCGGCACCGGGTTGCGGTAGAGGACGAACCCGCATGCCGGGCACATGTGGCGCATCCGCCCCGCCACCTCCGCCTCCTCCATTGTCACGCCACAACGCGGGCAGAAGATGCGCTCTTTAGTCATCGCGGTTTCCCCCTTCCAACATGTCCAACAGTTCGACCGGGACCAGGCGCGCCGTGCCGTCACGGAACGCAGCCAGGGGCATCCACCGGCCGGTCAAAACGTGCTCCTCCTCGTGGACCTCGACGGAACCGCGCCGCGCCCAGGCCGGGTCGGCGAAACGCGCCCGGTAGACCAGCACGATCTCGTGACCCGCCTCGCCGTTGCACGTAAAGATGTTCTCGATCATACCCAGGTAGGTGACGTCGGTCACCTCGGCTGCGATCTCCTCGCGCAGTTCGCGGGCCACGCAGTCGGCGCCCCGCTCACCGAACTCGATGCCACCGCCCAACGGCCGGTAGAACATCGTTCCGGTGCCGGTGTCGCGGGCCTCGAACACGAACAGCCGGTCCTGATCCTCGATCGCGCAAATCGCAATCGGACGTACCCGTTTAGACACGTTCCACCTCCTCCAACGCTGTTGCCAACTCTTCGCGCACTGTCACATCGTCCTCCTGTTCTTGGGCGGCTAACAGCACATCGATCGCCCGCTCCCCGCCGATGCGGCCCAGCGCCCACGCCGCGTGTCCGCGCACCAACGGATCGGGGTCGCTCAGCGCGGCCGCCAGCGCGGGCACGGCGCGCGGGTCGCCCAGATTCCCCAGCGCGACGGCGGCGTTGCGCGCCACGCGCGCCCGTCCGGTACGCAGTACCGGCGCGTCGCGGAAGTGGCGGCGGAAAGCCCCCTCGCTCAAGCGTACCAGATGCGACAGCGCGGGCAGCACCCGTTCCGGGCGCGGGGCGCGAAACGCTTTTACCCGCGTCGGCCGGGCGAAGCGCTGCCACGGGCAGACCAACTGGCACACGTCGCAGCCGTAGACCCACGTCCCCATCTGCGGGCGTACGTCTCGTGGGATCGCGCCCTTATGCTCGATGGTCAGGTACGAGATACAGCGGCGCGCGTCCAACCGGTACGGCTCCACCAGCGCCCCGGTAGGACAGGCGTCCAGGCAGCGCGTGCACGTGCCGCAGCGCACGGGCATCGGGGTGGACGTGGCGGGCAGGTCGGCGTCGACCAGGATTTCGCCCAGGAACAGCCACGAACCCCAGCGGGGATGGATCAGGCAGGTGTTCTTGCCCACGAAGCCCAGCCCCGCCGCCACGGCGAAGGCGCGCTCCAGCAGCGGGCCGGTGTCGACGTAGGCGCGGGAATGTACCTCGCTGCCGCACTGTGACGCGACGAACGCCGCCAATCGCTCCAGGCGCGGTAGCATCCAGGCGTGGTAGTCTGCCCCCCAGGCGTAGCTGGAGACGCGCCCGCGGAGCGTCTGGTCGAGTAGCAGCGGCGGGAATCCGGGATGGTAGTTGACTGCCACGCAGAGCACCGACCGCGCGCCGGGCAGGATGGCGGCGGGGTCTTCTCGCCGCGCGACGCGGTCAGGGCGGGCCATGTACCCCATCTCGGCGTGGTCGCCGCGCGTCACCCACGCCCGGTAGGCGTCGAGGTCCCGGCCGGGCGTCTGTGCCGGGGCCGTCCCCACGAGGTCGAACCCCAGGCGCTGCGCTTTGGCCTGAATGGCCGCTATCGATACCGTCATTCTACTGCCCCGTATCTGTTCCGAAAATAGACCGTCTCGATGTAGGGCGGGTTTCAAACCCGCCGACCCTCGGTTACCATGACTTTGCAGGGGCTCCGCCC
>JAFGOJ010000134.1 GCA_016926575.1 Anaerolineae bacterium
GCCGAGGGCCGTGCCGTGACGGACAACATCCGCCGCTTCATCACCTACATCTTGGCCAGCAACGTGCCGGAGGTGCTGCCCTTCGTGCTGACGGCTCTGCTGCGCATTCCACTGGCGCTCACGGTGGCGCAGATCCTGGCTATCGACCTGGGCACCGACGTAGCGCCGGCGCTGGCCTTGGGCGTGGAAGCGCCCCGTCCCGAAGTGATGCAGCGCCCGCCGCGCCGCCGTCATCCGGCGCTGATCGACAGCGCGCTGGTGGCGCGTGCGCTGTGGTTGGGATGCACCGAGGTGGCGTTGTGCTACGTGGGGTTTTTTGTGGCATATCGCAACAGCGGCGTTGCGTTGAGTGCGCGGACGTCCGGTTCGCCGCTGGCTGCCATCGCCTTGGCCACGACCGTTTTCCACGCCGGCGTGGTCGCAGCGCAAGTGGGCAGCGCGTGGGCCTGCCGCCAGGACCGGCCGGGCTGGCGCGGCATCTGGCGCGGCAGCCGGCTGTTGTGGGCGGGCATCGGCATCGAGCTGGCGCTCGTCGTGGCCTTGATTTACGTGCGGCCGTTGGCGGCCGTGTTCAACCATACCAGGCTGCCGCTGGTGGCCTGGGCGGGCTTGGCGGTCTATCCGTTCGTGGTGTGGGGCGTCGACCGTCTGCGGGCGGCTGTCGTGTGGCGTATGCGCCACGGTAAAGAGGGAGGGGAGCGATGAGAGTGATCGTGATGGGATGCGGCCGGGTGGGCGAGCACACCAGCCGCTTGCTGGCGGAGGATGGGCACGACGTGGCGGTCATCGATCACGATGCCGCGGCGCTGGCGCGGTTGGGCCCGGACTTCAAGGGCCGGAGTGTGTTGGGGGTGGGGTTCGACCGCCAGGTGCTGCTCGAGGCGGGCATCGAAGCCGCCGATGGATTTGCGGCCACCAGCGCGTCGGACAATGCCAACATCGTCGCGGCCCGCATTGCGCGCCACGTCTTCCGCGTGCCGCGGGTGGTGGCGCGCCTGTATGATTTGCGGCGGGCTGAAATCTACCGTCGTCTGGGCCTGCTGACCATCTCGTCGATTGCGTGGGGTGCGGAGCGTATTTGCGAATTGCTTTCACACGCCGAGATGGACCCGGTGGCGTCGTTTGGCGGCGGTGAAGTGTCGCTGCTCTGCATCACCGCGCCGCCGCTGCTCGTGGGTCGCCAGGTGAAGGACTTGAGCGTGCCGAACGAAATCAGCGTGGTCGCCATCACGCGCCAGGGGCGGGCGATGCTGCCGACCCTGGGCACCGAGTTCCGGGCCGGTGACCTGATCCACCTGGCCGTCCTGGCGCGGGCGATGGACACAGCGGAAAGCCTGCTCGGTCTGAGCAAAGGAGCCTGAGCGATGTTCGTCATCATTGTGGGAGGCGGGAAGACGGGTTCGTATCTGGCCGGGCTGTTGCTCGCCGAGGGGCATGCGGTGCGGGTCATCGAGGACCGCCCGGCGGTGCTCGAGCGTTTGCGGCAGGAACACGCGGCCGAGGTTATCGTGGCCGGAGACGGCAGCGCGCCCAGCGTTCTGGAAGCGGCGGGCGTCGCCACGGCTGACGTTCTGGCCGCGGTCACGGGTACGGACGAGACGAATCTAGTGGTGACCACGCTGGGGCGCTTCGAGTTCAACGTGCCGCGAGTGATCGGCCGGGTGAATAACCCCAAGAATGCCTGGCTGTTCACGGCCGACTTTGGGGTGGACGTGGTGCTCAACCAGGCGGAGCTGATGGCGCGGCTGATTCAGGAAGAGATGTCGTTGGGGGATATGATGACGCTGCTCAAGTTGCGCCGGGGAGAAGTGGCGATTGTCGAGGAGAAGATCGCGCCCGAGTCGCCGGTGGTCGGCAAGACGTTGCAGGAATTGGCGCTGCCCGAGAACTGCACGCTGGCGGCTGTGCTGCGCAAAGAAGAGGTGCTCGTGCCGCGCGGCAGCACGCGCCTGCAGGTGGGCGACGAAGTGTTGGCGGTGGTGCGCAGCGGCTTTCAGCGCCAGTTATCGAACTTGCTCAACGGGCGGGTGGGGGAGTAGGAGGGAGAGTGGTAGGCGTGCGATTCAATCGCGCGCCTACCACCACGGTCCTCTTGTTCCGCCCGGTCTCCTGACCGGGCGGAACTGGGTTCCGGTCAACGTTACCTTTGGTAGGGGGCGGTCTCGGATCGCCCCCTGCTGAACGGTTACCGCTCCACGCACCCTACGACGCGTCTCTCAACACCAGGGGCAGGTAAATCTTGAGGAGCACCTCGTCCGCGCCGATGTCGAAACCGGCCCCAAGCGGCCGGTCGTCTCCGTCGATGTCGCTCAGCACATTCACGTCCATCCCGGCATCCACCGCGTCTGAATCCGGCGTGATGTGATAGTCGCCGGCGGCCGGGTCGACGAAGGCGGGGTTGCCGTTGCTGATGGAATGTGCTCCGCCGGTGACTGTGCCCCAGGTATTGGTGAGCACGGCGGCAAACAGGTTGTAGTCCTCGCTGACGGT
The DNA here is from genome assembly GCA_016926575.1 of Anaerolineae bacterium. GTDB lineage: Bacteria > Chloroflexota > Anaerolineae > B4-G1 > DUEL01 > JAFGOJ01. The sequence goes on from JAFGOJ010000134.1 coordinate 2,491, forward strand.
GCCGCCGCCGTTGTAGATGCCGTAGCCGCTGGTCGTGCAACTGACGAGGATCGTGTTGCGGACGTTCACCGTGCCCGCGGTGACGCGGATGCCGGCCGCCCCTGCCGCCGGGGCGCGCGTTTGCGTGCCTATCTCGGCGATGGTGTTGTGCAGCAGATTGACGGTGGCAGCGGCGTTGATTTCGACGCCTGATAAGGTGGCCTGGGCCAGGATGTTGTTCGCCACTTGCACGGGGTGTGCTGCGGGTGTGAGCCGGAGGTTCACCGGGCAGCCGAGCACCGTATTGCCGCTGATCCAGGGGGGAGTCAAGGTAACCGTGCCCGCGCCGGCTACTACCGTTGTTAATAAGTCGATGCCGTCCTGCTGGCAGCCGTCGATCACGTTCTGGCGCACCCAGGGCCGGTCGACGTTGACCGCGCTGGTGTCGCTGGCCTCCATGTAGTAAGACACGTAGATGCCATCGAGCGCGTTGCGAATCTCGTTGGCGGCGACGAGCAGGCTGCCCACGGTCGTCGTGGCGGAGGCCTGACTGGCGACCCTGTAGTTGACCGAGATGCCGTTGGAGAGGGTGTTCTCGATCTCGTTGTTCTCGACGGCGACGTCACCTAGCGTGACCGTGCCGGTGTGGGTGTAGGAACTTCCCAACCCGTAGAAGGTGAGGTATATGCCGCCGTCGGTCGTGCTGCTGACGACATTGTTGGAGACGGCGACGTCACCGATGACCGCGCCGCTGCCGTCGTTGCAGCCGTTACAGACGTCTTCGTAATCGATGTAGATGCCGCGTTGCCCGCCGCTGAAGCGGTTTGCATCGATGGTCAGGGTGCCAAAATCGAGCAAAGCATTGCCGAACGTGTTGTACGGGTTGTTGATGCTGTAGAAGTAGGCGCCATTGTAGGAAGCGGAAACCGTGTTGTCGCGGATGACGTGGCTGGGCAATGTGACGCGGGCATCGCCGGCGTTGGATGCGCTCACATCGTAATACGTTATGGAGATACCTTCGCCGTCAGCCGTGATGACGTTGCCCTGGATCAACGTGTCGCTCATCACCAGCGTCGCTGAGCCGGTCATATCGCAGCCTGTAGATTCGAAATCGACGTAGACGCCATCGCTGGCTGCGTCGAGCGTGTTGCTGCTGACGTCCAGCGCACCCACCTGCACAGAGGCGTTATCTCCCACGTCATAACCGACTTCTTGAAGATAGTAGTAGATGCCTCTGACGCTGGTGCCCAGGTAGTTGTCGGTGATGGAGGTGTGGCCCAGGGCGACGGAGGCGCTGTCGTGGACCCCCTCGCCGCTGTAGTAATACTTCACGTCGATGCCGTAGGTGCTGCTGATCACGTTGTTGGCGATGGTGATGTCTCCCAGGCTGACCACGGCGTTGTTGTAGACTTCGTAACCGAGGTGTTGGGTATCGATAAAGATGCCTTCGCCGGCGGCGTGTATCGTGTTTGCTGCGAAGGTCATGTCGCCCAACGTAACCGCCGTATCGGAGTAGACGAACGCGCCGGCATACTCGTGCATGACGTAGTAGCCATCGCCGCTCGTGGTGGTGATCATATTGCCGGCCAACAGCGCGTTGCCCACCGTGATTGCGGCGCTGCCGTAGAGGTAGTACACGTGGGAATAATCTACTTCGACGCCATCCACGGCATACATGCGGTTGTCCGTGAGGATTAAGCCGCCTGTCGTCAACGCGGCAGTATCGTGGAAATGCTCCAAATAGCCCAAATCGGAAAAGATGCTCCTCCCGGGAAGCGTCGCGTGCGTGTCGATGGCGTTGTTGTGGATGACCAGGTCGCCCAGCGTGCCGGTCGAGCTGCCGTGCCATTCTTCGGCGTCGTAGTGGTCTGCGTAGATGCCGGTATCCGTCTGGCCCTGGAGGACGTTGTCGCGGATCACCACGTCCCCGACGGTGACCAGGGTATCGGTGAGATAGTCCAGCTCACCGAAGAAGTCGATCCCGAAGCTGCCGCCGTAGACCTCGTTGTCGGCGAAGGTCACTGTGTCGATCGTCACCTCGCCGCCAGCGATGTCCTTTACGGTGAGCGAGTGGACGCGAAGCATATATTGAGACGCTGGCGTGCCGCTGAAAACGACCGTGTTGCTGAGGATGTCGATGGTGCCGATGATCGCGTGGGTCGGCGAACCGGCGCCGTTCAGATCGACAGAGATGTCTACGGCCCGTTGGCTGATGGTAAACGCGTTGCCAGACACCAGCAGCGGCTGTACAACGAGGCCGCCATTGGTATCGACCTTTTGGATCCACACGCTGACCCCGGAACCGACATCCTGGAAGACGTTGTTCCGCACCGTCAGGCCGCCGTCGCCGGCGCTGATGGCGACGTCATTGGTGCCCTGGATGGTGAACCCTTCGACCGTCACGTTGCGCTTGGTGACGACGATGACGTCGGCTGTCGGTTCCCCATCGATGATCGACAGACCCGCTCCGGCACCGATGAGGTGTACGTTGGGGATATCGATGAAGATGGGAAACGTCTCGCCGAGGGCTGTGTCGTACATCCCACTTGCCACCTGGATGATGACGGTGGGGTTGTCGGGTGTGCCCGGCGGGACGCTGTCGACGGCGTGGCTGATGCTTTGCCAGGGCGTGCTGGGGTCCTGAGCCGCACCGGGAGTACGGCTATCGTCGCCGGTCGCTGCGTTCACGTAGTACGTCACGCTCTGCGCGCGCGCCGGCGCGATCAGTGCTGCCGACATCAGAAGAGCCATCGCCAGCCCCAGGACCATCGCCAGGGGGATCAGACCATACTTCGTTTTCATTTACCCTCCCAAAATTGTCTGCCTGGTTTGTTGGGCGGGTTTCTTGCCCGCCGCCCGTGGTTGATCAAAGGGCGCAGCATGCTGCGCCCCTACTGCCCCTGCACCCCGTCTGGGGAACGGGTAAGCCTGCGGTTTACCTTCCGGTTTCCCCGGACCCCTTCCGCAAATGGGTTTCGGTCAATGGTGCCGTTGGTAGGGGTCGGCTCAGACCGACCCCTACCAACCGGCTTCTTGTTCCGCCCGGTCTCCTGACCGGGCGAAACGCACTTGTTTTCGTTCCTTGGTTGTGAGCGAAGCGATCATGGCCTCTACTTTGAATTCGAGGGCTCTGTTTTTTGATATTTTACTTGGCCCGCTTAACTAGTCAACTGGTAGTTCAGCTCGCTTCGCAGTTGCTTTTCCTGCTGCGAAAAGGTGGAGTGGGGGTTTTGTGGGCGGCGAAGCCGCCCGCAAAACCCCCTGTTCTCCCTTCGACGTGCCAAGCGGGTACCTGCCAGGCGCACAGCCGGAGCAGCGATGCCAATGGCTCAAATTCTCAGGATCAGCCGGGCGATGGTGAAGTAGATAAACAACCCGGTAGCGTCTACCAACGTACTCATCACCGGCCCAGACACGACGGCCGGATCGATCTTCAGGCGAGTGGCCAGGATGGGCAGCAGCGAGCCCATGCCATTGGCCCACACGACGATGGCGAAGATGGACAGGGAGACCGTCAAGGCCAGGGCCTGGCTCGACCCCCAGGTTAGCGAGCGAGCGTAGGCGATGGCGGCCATAGCCACGCCCAGCATCAGGCCGATGCGCAGCTCGTGCCACAGGGCGCGCAGCGCATCCTGCAGGTCGATTTCGCCCGTAGCCAGGGCGCGGATCAGAGTGCTGGTCGTTTGGGTGCCGGCGTTGCCTCCGGTGCCGATCAGCAGCGGCACGAAAAAGGTCAGCGCGACGACGGTCTGGAGTTCTTCTTCGAAATGGCGCAGCACGCTGCCGGTCAGGCTTTCCGTCACGAACAGCAGCAGCAGCCAGCCCGCCCGTTTGCGGAAAATGGAGAGGACCGGCATATCCAGGTAGGGCCGGTCGAAGGGTTGGGCGCCGCCCAATCGATGGATATCCTCCGTGGCTTCGTCTACCAGCACGTCCACTATGTCGTCCACGGTGACCATACCCAGCAACTTGCCGGCGGCATCCACTACCGGCAGAGCCAGTAAGTCGTAGCGCGACATAAGCCGGGCGCACTCCTCCTGGTCGGTTCCGGTCCGAACCGAGATCACTTCGCGCTCCATGATCTCCTCCAGGCGCGCGTCCGGCGGGGCGATCACCAACTGTCTCAGGCTGACCACGCCGTTCAGCACTCCGTTGCGGTCCACGACGAAGAGGTAGTAGACCTCTTCCGCTTCCGGCTTCCACTGTCGAATCGTCTGGAGCGCTTCGCGGGCCGTCATTTTACAGCGCATAGCCAGGACTTCGGAGGTCATCAGGCCGCCGGCGCTGTCGTCGGCGTGCACCAACAGCGGGCGGACTTCTTCGGGGTCGTCCATGGCGGCCAGCACGGCTTCGGCTTGTGCGGGGGACAAATCGCCCAGCAGGTCGGCGGCCTCGTCCGGTTCCATCTTGTCGATGATAGAGACGGCCGCCTCGGGAGCCAACATCGCCACCAGTTCGGCTGCATCCTGATCGTCCATCTTTTCCAAGATGTCGGCCGAATCGGACAGGTCCAGCTCGGGCAAGAGCGTCACCTGTTCGTGGTCTTCCAGCTCGGAAAAGATGTCAGCCTGGTCGGCGGGGCGCAACCCTTCGAGGATTGCCGTCGCGCCGGCGATGTCGTCGCGCTCCAGAGCAGAGCGCAAGCGTACCAATACATTGTCCAGGTTGAAAGATTCCATCTCGCACCTCCGGGATAGGATTAGGCCCCCGGAGGTGGGTTTGCGGGGGCGAACCGACCTACGACGGGGGCACGTCTATTGAATTGGCAGGCTGAAGACGGGACATACGTCCCTTGTTACTCGAAGGAGGCCCGTCTTCTGGTGTGATTTCGTCCATCGCTCTCTTTACATCCCTCTGCGCGGGTTTGTCATCGGCCCACGGCATACAATACAGCAAGATCGTCCACAAGACGCCGCTCCTGAAGAGCAGGAACGGCGCGAAACGAGAAGATTATAATCCTCTTGGTGCGCGCTGTCAAGCGAAAAGAGGACGTGGCAATCGTAGCGATAGCAGGGCGCTTTAGACCTGCTGTGGAGCGTCCTAAGCGGCTTGAGCGATTCACCAACCCCGGGCGATTGCC
>JAFGOJ010000135.1 GCA_016926575.1 Anaerolineae bacterium
GAGTAGATGGCATTGTCGGTACGCGCCATGCGTTCGACGTTCGTGGTCCAGCCCTGGTAAGCCATGGCCTTCTCGATCTCGGCCTGCTTCTGCAACTCGCCGTTCTGGTAGGCGTTGGTCGTGACCCAGTTACGGGAGTAGACGACGTGCGCGCCGTCGTAGCCGGTGTCGGGGTCGTGCAGCACCTCGAAGTCGGTGCCATTGACAGCACAGTTCTGCTGCGTCCAGTCGATCACTTCGGGGTCGAGTTCGTAGCCTTCGGGGTGGGCCATAGTGACGTGCATGCCCATGCGCGAGGCGATCAGCAGCGCAGCCTGGACCGAGCACCAGGAGCGGGCCAGCGCGCCGGAGCCCCAGGAAAGGAGGAACTTCTTGCCGCGCAGGGCCTCGTAATCGGGCCGGCCGGGGCCTTCGCCGTGCCACTCGGCCCAGCCCATGATATCGGCCAGGGCCTGGCAGGGGTGGAAGCGGTCGTCGGCCATGTTGATGATCGGGATGTCGGCCCAGTGCGCGTATTCGAGCAGCAGCTCGTCACCCGCGCCGTAGTAGGGGATTTTGTCCTCTAGGATGCGGATACCGAGGCCGGCGGCGTAACGTGCCATGACCTTGGCGGCGTCCTCCACCGTTTCGCCGGCGGAGACAGCCGTCTTGAGGCGCATGGCCTTCGGTTCGAGGAACTGAGCGTGGCCGCCCAACTCGGTTGCCGCGCACTCGAAGGACTGGCGCGTGCGCACCGAGGGGTTGTAGAAGAACATGAAGAAGGTCTTGTGCTTGAGAATCGAGGTCCAGCGATCGGAGTAGCGCTCCCGCTTCATCCTCGCCGCCAGGTCCAACGCGGTCATCAGCTCCTCAACCGACCAGTCTTGCGTGCAAATGAAATCACGTCCGTACAGATCCATCGTTATCCCCTACCGCATCACCAGGCTCATCACGGCCTTCTGGACGTGGAGCCGGTTCTCGGCCTCGTCGTAGGCGGCGGACTGCGGGCCGTCGATCACAGCGTCTTCGACCTCCCAACTGCGGTCGGCGGGCAGGCAGTGCATGTAGATGGCATTGGGGTCACCCTGCGCCATATACTCAGGCGTGGCCTTCCAGTTCTTGTAGCTGTCGAAGATTTCCTGGGTCTTCTGCGGGTTGTTCTCGCCGACGGGGGGTTGGAAGATGGGGGTGGCGGCCCAGGCTTTGGGATAAAGCACGTGCGCGCCTTCGGCGGCGCCCATGAAATCGTCGGTTACCTGGAAGGAGGAGCCGTTCATCTGCGCGTACTTCTCGCAGGCGGTGATGACCTCGGGGTCGAGCGCCATCTCGGGCGGGCAGGCGAGCACGGTGTCGCAGCCCATCATCGACGCGGCGATGATGGCACTCTGGGGCACTGCGCGCGGCTTGTGGACGCTGGGGGAGTAGGCCCACGACATGACGAACTTGACGCCCTTGAACCCACCGAACTTCTCTTTGACCGTCAGCACGTCGGCCAGCGCCTGGAAGGGATGGTACTTGTCGCATTCCATGTTCAGCACGGGGATGTCGGCCCAATAGGCGAAGTTGCGGATGATGTCGTTGGCCCCGCCGTAGGTCCAATCGACCGGGTCGCCATAGCAGCGGATGGAGATGGCATCGCCCATGCGGGCCAGCACGCGCGCAACGTCGGAGACGCGCTCGGTGGAATAGGCCACCTCTTTGCCGGGCATCGCCGGGGTGTAGATCTTGCCGGGGTCGAGGAAGTGCGCGTGGCCGCCCATCTGGGTCATGCCGGCCTCGAACGAGTTGCGGGTGCGCAGCGACTGGTTGTAGAAGATCATGAACAGGGTCTTGGCCCGCAACAGATGGTCGTGGTACTCGCCCATCGCGTAGCGCCGCTTCAGATCGAGCGCCACGTCGAGGATCGTCTCCACTTCCTCCTTGGTCCAGTCCAACAGGGTAATGAAATCACGGCCACGGAAAGAATCAGTCTTCATCGAATGTGCCTCCTAAAATTAATGTGGATTTGTCTATACAACGCATATACCTGATGCTGCTAATCACTTCCTGACAACGTGGAAGCGGAACCGGTTCGGCACGAAATAGTTGCGCGAAAAGCCAATCGGCGTCCCCAGCGCGTCAAACAGCGTCTCTTCCAGGAGCAAAAGCGCCGTGCCGGGGCGGACCTCCAAGCGCTTCGCCAGGGCGCGGCCGGCGGGCACAGCGGTGATCTCCGCCAGCGCCTCGTGAATGTCGGGCCGCTTGCGCAGACGCAGAAAGTCCAGAACAGAACCGCTGAACGCCTCGTCCAGGTCTTCCAGCGCCAACCACGCCTGGGGCACCAGGTCTTCCATGTAGGCTACAGGCTGGCCCTCGACCAGAATGGCGCGGCAGATCTGGACGAGCAGGGTGCCGGGAGGGACGCTCAGCCGCTCGGCGACGCCCTCGTCGGCCTCGACGGACTGGCTACACAGCGCATCGACCTGCGCGGTCATGCCCTGGCGTTCGGCCAGGGACAGGATGCTCTCCAGACGTTCCAGGCCGCTTTCCAGGTGCCGGTCAGGCATAACGAAGGTGCCCACGCCCTGCTGACGTGAAATGCGGCGGTCCTTTTCCAGCAAGCGCAGTGCCTCGCGCAGCGTCGCGCGAGAGATGCCCAACTGGCCGGCCAGTCGGGTTTCGGAGGGTAGTTGATCGCCCGGCTGGAGCCCTTCCTCTTCGATGAGCGCCAGCAGCCAATCGTGGGCCTGTATGTACAACGGTCGACGGTCGAGTACGTGCATATCTGCTTCCAAGAAGATGTCCAGACGTCTGACGTCTAGCCAACAACAGTATAATCGGTTTCCTAAGGAATGTCAAGAAGGACGGCGGGGCTTTGTGGGCGAAAATGGCTAATTCTGCTATAATGAGCAGTGAAACGAGGGCAAAATGGCCGATGACTTAGACCTGGAACTGACCGAAAAGGTTTTGGAGTTCAGCCGCGAGTTGACGTCAACCGTCGCGCTGAATCCGCTGCTGCGGAAGATAGCGGAAGCCGCGGCGGAATTGACCAACTCCGAATCCGCGGGCATTCTGCTGGTAGACAAAGCATCGGACGAACTGTATTTCACAACGGCCAGTTACCTGGCCGAGCAGTTGGCCGAGATGGCGGTGCCCATCGACCACTCCATCGCCGGGATCGCGCTACGAACGGGCCAACCGGTCATCGTACCTAACGCGCAAGTCGACCCGCGCTACTACCGCGGTGTCGAAGAGCAGACCGGCTTCGTGGCCCACTCGCTGCTGGCCGTGCCCCTCGAATTCAAAGGCCGCTGCGCCGGCGTGCTGGAGGCACAGAACAAACGAGGGGATACTCCCTTCAACCAGAGGGACGTGAAGACGCTGACAATGCTGGCCGCCCACGCGACCGTGGCTATCGAGAATGCGCAACTAGTCACTACCTTGCAGGAAGCATACGACCAATTGGCCAATGGCCTCAAAGAGCGCACCCGCCTGTTGGAAGCGGAACGAGACCAACGCAGGTTGGCCGAAGCCTTGCGCCAGGCCGGCGCTGCCCTGGGCAGCACGCTGAACCTCGACCAGGTGCTCGACCGCATCCTGGCCCAGATGAGCCGCGTGGTCGCCTACGACGCCGCAAACGTGATGCTCCTCGAAGGAGATACCGCGCAAGTCTTCCGCGAACACGGGTACACCGTATACAACGCTGACCCGGCGGCCGCGCCCATCCACCTGAACCTGAACGACGCGCCGCTTTTCCTGGAAATGCAACGGAGCGGACAGCCCCTGATAATACCGGAGGTCGAGAAAAACGACCGGTGGAGATATGCCACGCCGGAACGCATGTGGATGAAGTCGTACGTCGGCGTGCCGATCCAGGCGCGCGACAAAGTCATCGGCTTCTTGAACGTCAACAGTGCGTCACCGAACTTCTTCTCCCAAGAAGACGCCGAGCACTTGCAGGCCTTCGCGGACCACGTCGCCATCGCCATCGAAAACGCAACTCTCTACCAGCAAGCGCAGCAGGAAATCGACAAGCGCCGGCAGATGGATCAGGAGCTGCAACGGCACCGCGAGCACCTGGAAGCACTGGTCAACGAGCGCACGCTCGAACTGACCCACGCGAACGTGCAGCTCCAGCAGGAAATTGTCGAGCGAGAACGCACAGAGCGGGTGCTGAGAAAGTACGCCGTCGATTTGGAGCAGAGCAACGAGGAACTGGACGCCTTCGCCCATACCGTGGCGCACGACCTGAAGGGTTCCATCGCCATCATCACCGGCTACGCCGAACTCTGTCAAATCGAGAGCGCGCCGGAGCAACTACCAGAGAAGCTGCAAACGATCTCGCGCAACGCGCGCAAGATGGCCGACATCATCGATGCGCTGCTGTTGCTGGCCAACGTGCGCAAACAAGCCCAGTTCACCATCGACAGAATCGACATGGCGAGCATCGTCGACGAGAGCTGCCAGCGCTTGTTCCCCATGATCGAAGAGTACGCCGCCGAGATTGTGCTGCCAGAGACGTGGCCGCAAGCGTTGGGGTACGCCCCTTGGATCGAAGAGGTGTGGGTCAACTACATCAGCAATGCGGTCAAGTACGGCGGGCAACCTCCACGCGTGGAATTGGGTGCTACGCCGCAATCCAATGCCCAGATTCGGTTTTGGGTGCGCGATAACGGCCCGGGCATCACCTACGAGGAGCAGAGAAGGCTGTTCACGCCCTTCACACAACTCGGGCAGAGAAAATCGATGGGGCACGGGCTGGGATTGTCTATCGTCCATCGCATCATAGAAAGGCTGGGCGGAAGCGTCGGCATCGAGAGCAAGACCGGGCAGGGCAGTACGTTCAGCTTCACCCTGCCTGCAGAACACCCGTAGGAGCTCCGACATGCACACCCCGGAAGGTCGGCTGCAACAGATGGAGCGCGCGCTAGAGATCAGTCAAGAACTGACCTCTGCGACCACCCTACCCTCTTTGTTGCAACAAATCGTTCAAGCCGCCGCCGAGCTGACACATAGCGCCGCATCTGCCATTCTTCTGCTCTCGGACGACGCACATGAACTGCGCTTCGTGGCCACCAATCTCTTCGCCGACCTGCTTTCGGGCCTGCCCGTCCCAATCGACCGCTCGATTGCCGGCGCTGCGTTCTCCTCCGGCGCGCCGGTCATCGTCCCCGACGTCAGCGACGACCCGCGCTATTACGCCACCATCGAGGAAGTGTGCGGCTTCAAGGCCGAGTCGCTGCTGGCCGTTCCACTCCAGTTCAAGGAACGCTGCATCGGCGTGCTGGAAGTGGAAAACAAACACGACGGCCAGGCCTTCGACCCACACGACGTGAAAATGCTCACCGCGCTGGCCGCCCAGGCCACCGTGACCATCGAAAACATCCACCTGGTCGAGGCGCTGCAAGACACGCAAGAGGCGTTGAAGCGCCAGGCCGACGAACGAGAGTGCATCCTGGAGAGCGAGCGGGAACAACGCCGGTGGGCCGAAGCGCTGCGCCGCGCCAGCGCCGCCGTCGGCAGCACCCTGGAATACGACCGCGTACTCGACCGCATCCTGAATCAAATCCACCAGATTATGCCCAACGTCGCGGCCAATATCATGCTGATCGAAGAGTATATCCCCAACGCCCCGACAGAGGACCTCTCGCGCTCGACCGTTGTTCACGTGCTGCGCGGACACGGCTACGAAAAGTTTGGCGCCCAAGAGCTGATCTCCGAGATCGAGTTCGACATCGACAGCGTGCCCTTGTTCGCCCACATGCGCGAAACCCGCCGCCCGCTGGCCGTCCCCAACGTGGAACAGGACGACAAGTGGGTCTACTCGCGCCCCGAGCACCGGTGGATCAAATCGTATGCCGGTTCGCCTATCCTCATCCGCGACCGCACCGTCGGATTTCTGAACGTGAACAGCGACACTGCCGGTTTCTTCAGCCAGAGACACGCGGATGCTTTGCAGGCGTTCGCCGACCACGTCGCCATCGCCATCGAAAACGCCCGCCTCTACCACCAGGTCCAACAACAGCTCGCCGAACGAGAACGGGCAGAGAAAGAACTAGAAAAGCACCGTGACCATCTCGAAGAACTCGTCACAGAACGCACCACCGCTCTGACGCAGACCAATACGCGGCTCGAACAAGAGATTATAGAACGGTCGCACGCAGAGGTCACCCTCCAGCAACGCAACCGGGAGCTGGACGCCGTCAACACTGTGATCCAGACGCTGTCCTCGTCTCTCAAATTGCAGGACACGCTGGACATGGCCCTCTCCCAAACCGTCGAACGGTTGGGTTTCAAAGGCGGGCTGATTACGCTGCTCGATGAGCACACGAACGTCCTGAGCATCTCCAACGCTTGTGGAGTGCCTCAGGCGCTCGTCGACCAGTTCGCAGCCCGCGGGTTGAGCGGAACGCTGTGCGAGCACGTCTTCCAGACCGTCCAGCCCGTGAGTGCAGATGACTTGCGCATCGGCGCACCGGTCGACGTGCAGGTGCTGTTGGACGCCGGGGTCCTGGCTTACGCAGGCGCTCCCATCACCTACCAAAACAACGTCCTGGGTACGGTCTGCCTGCTCGACGACAGCCCGCACACCGTCTCAGACTCCGGTTATGGGTTGATTGCCACCTTGGGCCAGCAGATCGGCGTCGCGGTGCAGAACACGCGCCTGTTCGAGGCCATCGTGCGCGAGCGCCACATCTCCAACACCCTCCTCGAAACGGCCAAGTCCCTCAGCACCACGCTCCGCTTCGACCAGTTGCTGGAACGCGTGCTGGACGAACTCCAACACGTGCTGTCCTACGACGTGGCCATGATCGGCATGCTGCACGAGGAGCACTGCTGGATCGCCGCCTCCCGCGGCATCACCCACGTGCCGACCCAACCGCTCGTGCTGCGCGACCACCCGCTTCTGCAACGCATCGCGCGCGAGCGCCACGCGGTCGTCCTGCCCGACGTGCAGAGCGAACCGGCCTGGTCGACCCCGTCCCGCGCCGCCGCGCTGACTTCCACCGCCGGGCCGGAGGCAACCCGCTCCTGGCTCGGTATCCCGTTGAGCGTCAAAGACCAGGTCATGGGCCTGTTGATGCTGGACTCGTACCGGCATTCGTACGACGAGGCACAGAGCCAACTGGCCATCGCGTTCGCCAACCAGGTCGCGTTGGCCATCGAAAACTCCCGCCTCTACGAACAGATGCAGACAAAATTGCGCGAACGCACCCTGCTCTACAGCGTCACGGCGGCCATCTCGTCCACGCTCGACATCGATCAGATTCTGCCCTACGTGGCCCGCAGCCTGTGCGAGATCATGAGTGGCAGCAGCGCCGAAATCTACGTCCTAGCCGAAGGCACCGACCTCACCCACTATCCCTTCGAGGCTACGCGCCTCGCCTACCACGCCGCAGACGCGAGCGCCGAACACCCCTATCTGAGCGTCGGGCAGACCTACGTGCCGGCAAAATACTCTCCCCCCACGCTGGCCCTGACCCAGCGCCGGCCCACGCAAGCGGCCCTCGGCGATGCGGGCCTGGACGCACACATCCAAGAGCGGCTACACACCTTCGACGCCCAGGCCACCCTGATCCTGCCGATGATGATCGGGAAAGAAACGCTGGGATTTGCCCAGGTGTGGGAGAACCAGTATCCACGCCACTTCTCCGACAGCGAGATTGCCGCCGGACAGACGTTGATCCACCAGGCCGCCATCGCCACGTACAACGCCCGCCTGGTCGAAGCGCTGCGCCGCCACAATGCCGAGTTGGAGATGCAAAATGCCGAGCTGGACGCCTTCGCTCACACCGTGGCGCACGACCTCAAATCCCCGCTCACGGCGCTGATCGGTTTCGGCAATCTGCTGGAAAAACGCATCGACAAAATGACGCCGGAGACCCTGCACCAGAACATCCGCTTCATGACGCAGAGCGGGCACAAGATGAACGCCATCATCGACGAACTGCTCCTGTTGGCCAGCGTGCGCAAGATGGATGAAGTGCAACTGGAACCGCTCGACATGGGCCAGATTCTGGCCGAAGTCCAGACACGGCTGGCCGGAATGATCGACGAGCACGACGCGGAGATTGTCCTCGCCGGCGATTGGCCCGCTGCACTGGGACGCAAAACGTGGATCGAAGAGGTGTGGACGAACTACATCAGCAACGCGATCAAGTACGGCGGGCACCCGCCGCACATCGAGGTCGGCGCATCCAAAGGCACCAACGGGTCGGTCTATTTCTGGGTGCGAGACAATGGCCCCGGCCTCAACCCTGAGGAGCAGGAGCTGCTGTTCACTCCCTTCACGCGACTCCATGAACTGCGCGCCGAAGGGCACGGTCTGGGCCTATCCATCGTCCAACGCATCGTCGAAAAGCTGGGCGGTCAGGTCGGCGTGGAAAGCGCCGGCATTCCCGGAGAGGGCAGCACGTTCTTCTTCACCCTGCCCGTTGCAGAATGGCCACCCCCCTCCTGACGGCGAAGCTCTACGTCCCCCCGCCCCACGCCAACCTGGTTCCTCGCCCGCGACTGACGACCCGGCTGGACGAGGGGCTGCTCCAGGGCCGCAAGCTGACCCTGGTCTCTGCGCCCGCCGGCTTCGGCAAGACGACGCTGGTCGCCGAGTGGGTCTGCCGCACCGCCCGCGAGGTGGCCTGGATATCGCTCGACGAAGACGACAACGACCCGGCCCAGTTCTTCTCCTACCTGATCGCCGCTCTGCGCCAGGCCGACGGCAGAATCGGGCACACACTCGGCCCCGCGCTCGCGTCGTCCCCCCTCCCCCCGCTCGAAACCCTGGCCGCCGCGCTGGTCGGTGACGTCGTCGCCGCGGGCGCGCCCCTGGTGCTCGTTCTGGACGATTACCATCTCATCTCCGCCGCCGCCGTGCACCACGTCGTCACGTTCCTGCTGGACCACCAGCCGCCCACGATGCACGTCGTGATCGCCACGCGTGCCGACCCACCCCTGCCGCTCTCGCGCCTGCGCGCGCGCCGGCAAGTGACCGAGGTGCACGCGCGCGACATGCGCTTCACAGACGAAGAGGCCGCTCTGTTCCTGCACCAGACGATGGGCCTGCGCCTCTCCGCCGAGGCCGTCGCAACGCTCGAAGCGCGCACCGAAGGCTGGGCCGCCGGATTGCAAATGGCCGCGCTGGCGCTCCAACAGGCTCCAGACGATACCGACATCTTCATCGCCGGATTCTCGGGAGACAATCGCTTCATCATGGACTACCTGGCCGACGAGGTGCTCGAACGCCAGTCGCAAGCCGTGCGCGATTTTCTGCGTCAGACGGCCGTCTTGGAACGACTCAGCGCCCCACTGTGCAACGCCGTGACCGGTCGGCAGGACAGTCAGGCGCTCCTGGAGCAGCTCGACGCCGCCAATCTCTTCCTTGTCCCCCTCGACCAGCGCCAGGAATGGTACCGCTACCACCGCCTCTTCGCCGAGTTCTTGCGCGCGAGGCTGGACGAAGGAACAGCAGCGGAGCTGCATCATAAAGCGATGCGCTGGTACGAGGACAACGGGCTGCCCGCCCAGGCGCTCCACCACGCGCTGGCCCTGGCGTCGCTCGGCGGCGACGCGAGCGACGCCCGGCGCTTGCTGCGCCACAGCGATGCCGCCGCACGCGCAGACCTGGCAGCGCACCGGGCACTGGTCGAGCCGCTGACGGAGCGCGAGCGGGACGTGCTGAGGCTGATCGCTGCCGGGTATTCTAACCAGGAGATCGCGCGCGAGCTGGTGATTGCGCTGGGGACTGCCAAGCGGCACGTCAACAACATCTACGGCAAGCTCGGCGCGCGCAGCCGCACGCAGGCTGTCGCCAAAGCGCGCGAGCTGCGCATCCTCTAATCCGCCTGCCAACTGACGACGTATTCCGTCACTTCGTCTGGTTTCTCGAACCCCGGTTCCTGCACCACCCACTGCCCAAATAGACCGTGCGCCTCGGCGGTGCGCTGGAAGTGGCTCATCGCAATCCCCATGTCGACGCGCTGCAAATCGACGGAGACGAGCGCGCGGGTGGTCTGGCCGTAGCCGGGAGTGCGCTGCAAGTAGAAATGCCAGGCCGCCCCATCCCGGACGATGCGCCAGGGCTGCTTGTTGGAAGCCGATGGCGCGCGGCGCACCATCTCCAGGGGCAGCGCGTAGGCTCCGCATGCCTCCCGGCCCACCGGCGTGCCGAATCCCCCGTCGAAGAACAGCCGCTCCCAAGGGTAGCGATGCAGGCCGTCGGCCCCGCGCCGGACCATCCGGTCGACCAGCGTGCGCTTCTCCGAAACGTACCCCAGCGCGATCACGCACGGCATCACCTCGTCCTGGCGCAGGTCCAGACGCTCGGCGAAGCGGCTCTTGGTGAAGGTGCCGCCCAGCCAACACGTCCCCAGACCGAGCTGTGTCGCGTAGAGCACCACCAGTTCCATCGAATAACCGAAATCCTCCAGGCGCTTCGGCCCGTGCGCCACCGCGCCGAGGATGAACCCCGTCGCCCCTTTGATGAAGCCGTAGGTTCCCAACCCGCGCAATGCCTCCCGGTCGGCCCCTTCCGCTGCGATGAGGCGGAAGCGAGTCACGCTCCCAAACGGCCCACCGCCGCGGGCCTGCATGTACGCGTCCAACAGCCGCTGTTTCTCCACCTCGACCGGGCGATCCAAATACGTGCGGCACGAGAAGCGCCGTTCGATCACCTCGACGAGCGTGGCGTCATCCAACAGATGGTCTCGATCCATATGTAACTCCTGTCGCTATTCCGAAAATAGATCGTCTCGATGTAGGGCGGGTTTCAAACCCGCCGACCCTCGGTTACCATGACTTTGCAGGGGCTCCGCCCCTGCACCCCGCCGGGGGA
>JAFGOJ010000136.1 GCA_016926575.1 Anaerolineae bacterium
AAGGGGGGCAGATGTGGGGGTTTGGGCGGGCTACGCCCGCCCAAACCCCCACTCCTAATGCCCCACCACGCGAAATCCCAAAGAGCGTAGACGTAATGAGTGAATTTGGCTCTACGCAGATTTGTGGGGTAGCAAGGCCCGGCGGGTAAGAAACCCGCCCTACAGGTGTATTTTCGCCTTCGCCACCTGCTGCGAAATTTTCCCCCACGAATCTGTGTAGACCCTGAATTTTATGCTAAAACCCAGACCCGTCAAGGGTGAGAGTTGATCCACCAAGCTCGTTTCTTAAAGTCCTCAACAGCGCCTCTACCTCCAGCGCCAACTGCGGCCCTACGTTTTCGATCCCTTCCAACCCTCTACGCCCCATGTGCCGGTAGATCAAGTCGACGTCCTGCTCCAAATCCTCGATGGCCCAGGCCGCCTTGCGGTAGCTCCACACGCGATGCGCGGGCGCGTCCTCCAGTTCCAACGCGTATGCCTGATTCGCCAACACCTCGACGACGCGCTTGTTGAGCGCCCGCTTCTCGCCCGGGACGATGGGGCGCGGGACGCGGTCGGAGATGCCGTAGCGCACACACGCCTCCCGAATCTTCAACGCCGTCTTCCGCCACGTGCCTGTGACGGGGCCGTAACTGCCCGGCGGATACAGCGCCTGGTAGCGGTCCAGCAGGTCCGGGAACTGCGCCTGCAAGACGTCGAAGAAGTACGTGCGCTGCTGGTCGGAGAGGGTCAGCCCGCCGGCGAGGACGAACCGACCGCCGTGGTCGGCGGTCCAGCGCACGACGCTCTCCAGCGTGGCGTCGTCGTCGCACAGGTATGGCAGCGCGGGCATGAAGCACGTCCCGGTTATGAGGCCGGCTCGAGCCAGCACCTCCATAGCCCGAAAGCGCTTTTCGGCCTTGGGGGCAAGCCGTTCCAGCGCGCACACGCGCTCGTAGTGCGGCGCGTCGGGGGTGGAGATGATGCTGAACGCGACCGTCGCCCGGGCGCGCGCCTCGATAGCTTGCAGAAGATCCAGGTCCCGCAGCACCAACGGCGAGCGCTCCAACACGAAAACCGGGAAGCCCAGGTCGTGGCACACCTCCAGCATACGCCGCGACAGCTCGAATGTGCGCTCCGCGGGCTGGTAATCGCCGGTGAACACCGCGTCGCGCGGCAACTTGCTCAACGCCCGGCGCAGCAACTCGGGCGCGTTCTGCTTGACCTGGATCACGTAGGCGAAGTCGTTCGGGTCGTCGTAGGGAGCGTACTTCTCCTCACGGCAGTAACAGAAGGCGCAGCCGTGCTGGCAGCCCTTGTAGGGATAGGCGCTGTAGCGCGTCCAAAACCAGTGATCGGCCCGTTTCTGTTTGTTGAGCACCGTTTTGGGGCGATATGGCACGAACTCGGCGCGCCGGCCCATGCGCTACATCACCTTTTCCCATACGACGATCAAACCCGCCGCCGCGAGCAACCAACACAGCATCCCCCCTAGCAATGCGGTCACCAGCCGCACCCGTTCGACAAGGATGTAGAAGCTGAGCAAGTAGACAAGGTAGGGAATGAGAGAGAACATGCCAAACAGAACCATGGTCCTCAGCTCAGGGGTTGTGCGCTCCGAACCGACAATATAGTGTGAGAGGATCGTCATCGCCGGGAAGAGGGGGACCAGCGCAGCGATGTAATAGTTGCGGGTCTTGGTGAGCAGTTGGATGATGACGACCACGAGCGCGCCGATGCTCGCTTTGAACAACACCTGTGCCGTATGGCTCATTCTGAGATCGCGTTATCGACCGTGAACTCCAGTGGTTGGTCCGCCGCCACGCCGTTGACGCGCACAGTGTACTCTCCCGCCGGCAGGCCCAGCACGTCCAGCGAGACGGTCTGCTCGTAGGGCACCAGCGCCTCGGTGCACATCACATTTCTGGGCCGGCGCGTGGTCAGCGTGACCCGAATCTCCTGGCCTTCGAGCACCTGGTCCCAACTGTCGATCTCGGTGCAGCCGTCGGGCAG
This sequence comes from Anaerolineae bacterium, assembly GCA_016926575.1. Lineage (GTDB taxonomy): Bacteria > Chloroflexota > Anaerolineae > B4-G1 > DUEL01 > JAFGOJ01. Next base: position 1,993 of record JAFGOJ010000136.1, read on the forward strand.
GTTGCCGCTGACGATGGCGTTGACCTGGACGGGGAAGGATTCCATGATGAGGAGCTGGATACTGTCGACCGGCGCTTCGCCGTAGGCGAATCCGCCGTCGACGCCGGGATCCTGCGTCGCCGTCGGTTCAGGGCCGGCGGTGCAGGCCGCCAGCAAAACGAGTACAACAATGGCAAACGACCAAAGCATGCGCATAAGATTCTCCTGTTCCGAAAATAGAGCGCGTTCCTGTGGTGGTAGGCGCGTGATTGAATCGCACGCCACCACCACCGGCCGCCCTCGTCTAAATCTCCACGTCGTCGCCGCGCAGGATCGAGCGGCCGCGCGTCAGCACGGCTTGCGGGTCGCTGCCTTCGCGGACGCCCATCTCGGCGTAGAACTCGGGGGTGCCGTAGGTGCGCGTGCGCACCACGACGGGCATGGGCACGGCGTGGCCCATGACCAATGCCTGTTGGCGCGTGTCGAGGCGCGCCAGCACCTCGCGCAGCGCCTGGCTGCCCGCCACGCCGGAGAAGACGGCGCGCACGTCGGCCTCGTCGTCGAGCAGACAGGTGACGCGCGTGCCGATCTGGCTCATCACCTCGGGGTCGATGCCGCTAGGGCGCTGGTCGACGATGAGCAAAGTGACGTTGTACTTGCGCAGCTCGCGGGCGATGGTGCCGAAAATCGTGAAGCGCGCCACGGCCGGGTCGAGGAACTTGTGCGCCTCCTCGATGGTGATGATCAGCGGGCGCGGCTCGCTGCCCTGCCCGCCCAGCGCGGCCTCCTTGCGGCTGACGTAGTGGGCATGGATGCGGCGGGTGATGTAGTTGGCGACCAAAATGTACGCTTCCAGGCTGTTACCGAAGCGCCCAAACTCCAGCACGACGTTGGTGCCCCGGTCGAGGTAATCGAGCACCTGCTGCACGGGGTCCTCCACCACCTGGGGCTGGAGGAAATCGAAGCGGCGGAACATGCCCAGCTTACGCTGAATCGCCCCCAACGTGCCGCCGTGGAGCGTGCCACGTTCCAATGCCGCTGCCAACTCGTCCAGCGCGTCGTCCTCGTCCAGCAGGCGCGCGATCCAGCGCTTGCCCAACTGCCGGCGCAGAAAGTAGAGCGCGCCCACCTGCACGTCAGAGAGGGCCATCAGGTTGGCCAGGCCGTCCACGTCCTCAGGCTCCACCTGGTCGTAGCCGATGTGCACGATCCCATCCGTGCGGCTGCCGCGCCGGCGGGAGGAGGCATCGTCCAGGGTGAAGACGGCGACTTCGCCGGTGGGGAAGAGCTGGCGCAGGCCCTTGATCTCCTGCTTCGTCTCGTCCTGGCTCTTCCAGCCGTACTCGTTGTGCATGTCGAAGACCAGGTTGACCGCCGCCTGGTGGCGGATCATCCCGGCCAGCAACAGGCGCGTGAGGAACGTCTTGCCGGTGCCGGTCTTGCCAAAGACGCCCGCCGAGCGCTCGACGAAGCGCTGCAAGTCGAGCGTCACGCGGACGCCCTCCATATCCAACGGCTCGCCGATGGTGAAGTAGCCCGCCTGCCCGGCGTCGCCGAAGACAAGCGCCACGTCTTCCGGGCTGGCCTCGTAAACCGGAGAGAAGTGGTCGGGCACGGTCTTGACCGGCTTGGGCTCCGCCGCGCCCTGCTCCAACACCAGCATCGGGGCGACGTGGATGCAGCCAAAGATCGAGGTGCCGCGGTGAACCTGGGCGATGAAGGGGTCGGAAACGTCGGGCGGGGTCTTCTCGATCAGCGGGTTGGTGGCGTCGAGGGCGATGTCGTTGATCAAGGAGAAAAAGCGCCGCCCCGTCCGCCCGTGCACGACGACGTACCGCCCCACCGCCAGCCCTTCAATCACCGTCTGCGGGTCGAGCTTGACCTCCAATCCTTTGGAGAGGCTGCCGCCCACGACGAGGCCCAGGCGCGGGGCTACGGGCACGGACGGAGCGGGGCGGGGGCCAAAAAAGACGTCCAGTTCTTCTTCAGGCGAACGTTCGTTCATCGTTCTTCTCCGTTTGCGATACGTTGCGCCAGTCCTGCATCACGCCTTCAGCGACCAGCTCGCGCGACAGGGTATCTACGAATCCCACCGATTCCGCCAGGCCGATCGACGGGGCGTTCTCTTCGGAGACGACGTAGAGCGGCTGAGCGCCGGTGCGCAGCACCCAAGAAGTGCACGCCTCCAGCACCGCCTTTCCCCAGCCCCGTCCCTGCGCCTGCGGAGCGACGTTGACGTACAGCTCGGCAAAGTGGGGCGAGATCCAGTTGACGCCGGAATCGGCCACCACCCGCCCCTCGGAACGGATGACGAAGTGCGGCGCGCCCTCCGGGCGGGGCACCGCCACGACCAACACGTTGACCGAGGGGGCGTAGCGGCTCAGGGCCAGGCGGTAGATGCGGTTGGCGCCGGCCTTGTACACGCTGAGCACGTCTTCGACGATGGCCTGCAGGTCGGGGGTGGTGATTACGTAGTAAGGGCGGTGGGGCGTCAGACCACGATCGAGGAGTGCGGCCGCTGCCAGGTCACTGCGGGCGCGCAGCACGGCAAACGGGCGGAACAGGTCGTGGCCGGTGCGGCAGATGGCGAGAAAGCCCTCGACGCGGCCCGTGCCTTCGATCAGGATGTGCGTGCGTGCTGCGTCGTGGTACAGGGCGTAATAGGCCGCCAGGGCATCGCGTGGGGCCGAGAGGTCCAACATCAACCGGGCACGCCGGCGCAATTCGATCAATTCTTCGTTCATATTGCCTTGCTTCACCGAAAAAACCAAGAGTTTACCGCCAAGACGCCAAGAAATTCAAAGTCGTATTGTAACTGCTAAACGAAAATGGGCGCACGGTTCGTTTAAGGGCGTCATTCCCGCTGTCATTCCCGCGAAGCATGTCCCCGCTTTCGCGGGGACATGCTTCGCGGGAATGACGATCGAGCGGTTGCTATTTTCGGAATAGTTACGAGTCATTCAGCGTTTGCGCCTGGCGGATGGCCTGCCGGTCGAAGGGCTTGAGCGTATCGGGCAGGCGGTCGGGCGGGAACCAGCGCACAGAGAGGATCTCACCGCTCAGATCGTGCACCTCGCCCTCGACATCGCACACAAAGCTCGTCTCCAAGTGACTGCGCGGGCGGTCCATATCCACGACCAACGGCGCGCCGACGCGCACGGCCAGGCCGATCTCCTCCATCAGCTCGCGGCGCAGCGCGTCTTGAGGACGCTCGCGCCGGCCGACCCATCCGCCGGGCAAGCCCCAGGGAAAGCGGTCGCGGAAAACGTGCTCCAGGAGCAGCACCTCGCCCTGGGAGTTGAAGACCACGCCGACGACGCCGACGGTGAAGCGTGCGGCGATCAAGTTGATGGCGTCGAAGAGCATACCGTACAGCAGGGGGTAGCGCCGCATCAACCGGGCGACCGCGTGCTTGAGGTGAGTTCTGTCGATGGCGGCCTTACCTTTCGCCCAGTAGCACAGTGACCAAGAGCCCGGCCGCGGTGAGCGACTCAGGCGGGAGGTCGAGTTCGAGCTCGGCCAGGGTGGGATAGTCCATGCTATCGCCCGCGGCCTCGATCACCGCGTCGACCAGGGCCTGCCGCTCGTCCGCAGGCATAGACAGATAGGCGATGTCGCGTTCGATGGCAGCCTGGGCTGTGGCGACGGTGGCGGCGTCGATGGCACTCGTGGCGGCCATCTCCAGCAGAACGTCGGCCTGGCGGGCCAGGTCGACATTGCTGGCGGTGGTATAGTCGGGGCCGGGGGCGGGAAGGTAGCAGGTAATCGGCGCGTGTGCGCGCCAGACGTGGTACGCTGCGCCGGCGAAGGCGACTTGCAGGTCGTCGGCGACGGCCGGTTCGACCGCGCCGGCGTCCACGAGGGCATCGAGCGCCGCGCGGTGCTCTTCCAGGAGCTTCTGGTGCAGCTCCTCACCGCTTGCGGCGTCGGAGGATTCGGCGGCCAGGTCGTCCAGGCGGTCCCAGAGCACACGCAAGCGGTCCCAGTCCGAGCCGCCCGACGTGCCGGGCGGGCGGGTCGGTTCCACCGGGACGTAACACGTGGGAGTGGGCGCGCAGCGCGTGGCCAGAAGCGAGGCCACGATCACGCCCACGTTGCGCATAAATTCGCGTCGGCTGTGCTCCATCGCTGCTCCTTAAGGATAGACCCGTTTCAGCATACGCGGGAAGGCAATGGTCTCACGCAGGTGGTCGATGCCGCAAATCCAGGTCACAGCGCGCTCTACGCCCATGCCGAAGCCCGAATGAGGCACGGAGCCGTAGAGGCGCAGGTCGATGTACCACTCGAACGCCTCGCGGGGCAGGCTCCACTCGTCGAGGCGCTGGAGCAGCAGATCGGGATCGGAGATACGTTCGGAGCCGCCGATGATCTCGCCATACCCTTCCGGGGCCAGCATATCGACGCTCTTGGTCACATCGGGACGGCCGGGCCAGGGTTCCATGTAGAACGCCTTGGCCTGAGTGGGGTAGCCGTAGACCATGACCGGCTTGTCGAAGCGTTTGGTCAGTTCCGTTTCGTGGGGCGAGCCGAAGTCGTCGCCCCAGGAGAGCGCGAGCTGCTGTTTGAGGTCTGGGTCTTCCGTCTCCGCGCGGATTTGGGCGACTATCTCGACAGCGTCGTCGTAGGAGAGGCGCGGGAACGGCGGGACGACCTTTTCCAGCAGCGTCGTATCGCGTTCGAGCAGCGCCAACTCTGCGGCGCGCTCCTTCAGACAGGTCTGGACGATGTGAGAGACGAACTGTTCTTCGACTTCCATCAACTGGTCGAGATCGCAGAAGGGAATCTCCGGTTCGACCATCCAGAACTCGGTCAGGTGGCGGCGGGTTTTGGACTTTTCGGCGCGGAAGGTGGGGCCGAAGCAGTAGACGGGGCCGAAGGCGTAGATGGTGGCCTCGCTGTAGAGCTGGCCCGTCTGCGCCAGGTAGACCGGTTCGCCGAAGTAATCGGTCTCGAAGAGCGTGGTGGTGCCTTCGCCGGCGGCCGGGGTGAGGATGGGCGTGTCGAGGTTGAGGAAGCCGTGGCCGTCCAGCCAATCGCGGATGGCGCGGACGACCGTGGCGCGCACACGCAGCACGGCCCACTGGCGCTGCGAGCGGATCCACAGGTGGCGGTTATCGAGCAAGAAGTCGACGCCGTGTTCTTTCAACTGGATCGGGTACTCCGCCGATACCTGGAGCACCTGGAGGTGGGTGACGCCCAACTCGTAGCCGCCGGGCACGCCGGGGGCGCGCTCGTCCTGGCGGATCACGCCGGTGACGATAATCGAGGACTCCTGGGTCAGGCTGCACGCGGCGTCGAACACACTCTCAGGGACGTCCTTTTTGAAGACGACGCACTGGGCGAAGCCGGTGCCATCGCGCACCAGGAGGAACTGGAGTTTTCCTTTGTCGGTGCGGTTATACAGCCACCCCTGAAGATTGACCTCCTGGCCTACGTATTGGGCAATATCTTGAATGCGGACTATCTCTTTCATACCAACCTCCTTAAGGGTGACATATATGGATAGATTGTACCGCAGAATGAGCGCTGCGGCAAGACCGATTTGACCATCGGCCTGGGGCGGGGTATAATGCCCCCCGTCCGACAAGGAGGATTTCCTGTGACCGAGTGGCAAACGGACCCCCAAACCGGCCTGCGGGTCGGTGTTATTTTGATCGCCGCCATCCTGATCGTGGCGGCAGGGCTGGTGGCGTTGGCGGCCACCCAGCCGGTGACCATCTGGACCTTCGTGGCCGGGTTGGCGGCGCTGGTCGGACTGATCTCTGCAGCATTGATCGGCTACTGGATCGGCGGGCTGATCCGTTCGGGCTACGCATTGGATCGCAACGCGCTCACCATCACCTGGGGGGCGAACGAGCTGGTCATTCCCACCCCGCAGATCAAGCAGGCCATCCTGGGCAGCGACCTGACGGGGCGGCTGCACTTCCACGGCGTGCGCTGGCCCGGGTATTGGGTGGGCGACGGGGAGGTCGAGGGACTGGGGCGGGTCGTGTTCTACGCTACGGAGCCGCCGGCGCAGCAAGTTTTTCTAGTCACCGAGGGGTTGACCTACGCCATCTCGCCGGAGGAAGGCGAGAGTTTCCTGCGCACCTTACAGACCCGTCTGCAGATGGGGCCGACCCAGTTGGTCGAGTCCTCGTCCAAAGGCCCGGCCTTTCTGCAATGGCACTTCTGGCGGGACGCGCTGGCATTGGCGCTGTTGGTGGGCGGATTCGTCGTCATTCTGGGGCTGCTGGGCTTGCTGACGGCGCGATTTCCGGCGCTGCCGCGCCTGTTGCCGCTGCATTTCGACGCCAGCGGCAACCCAGACCGGCTCGGGCCGCGGGGCGAAGTGTTCTTCGTGCCGGTCATCGGGCTGTTGGTGTGGCTGGCCAACGGCACGTTGGGCGGCCTGCTGTACCGTCGGGAGCGATTGGTCTCCTACCTGTTCTGGGCAGGGGCGCTGCTGGTTCAGATGCTCCTGTGGGCCGCGGCCATCGGCATTTTGACCTCCGTTTAAGAGCATCCTGTGTCCAATCCTCCCGATCTTCTGGAACTATTGAGCGGCGTCGTGCTATCGGCCGTGGCTGCGGCGGTGGGATACCGCCGCGCGTCGTTGAACGCCAGCGGCGTCATCGGCGCGATGATCACCGGGACGATCCTCTTCGGCATCGGCGGCTGGGAGTGGGGGTTGCTGCTGCTGGTATTCTTTTTCTCCTCCAGCTTCCTTTCCCACTACCGGGAAAAAGACAAGGTGGGGTTGGCGGAGAAGTTCTCCAAGGGCAACCGGCGGGACCTGGCGCAGGCCCTGGCCAACGCGGGCGTCGCTTCGGTGTTGGCATTGGCATCCCTCTTCTGGAACCGGCAGGTGTTGTATTTGGGGTGCGTCGGCGCGATGGCGGCAGTCAATGCCGACACCTGGGCGACGGAGTTGGGGGTGTTGAGCCAGCGCGCGCCGCGCTTGATCACGAATGGGCGTCCGGTGACCGTGGGGACTTCTGGCGGGATCACGGCCTTGGGGATGGCGGCGACCCTGGGCGGCGCGGGGCTGATCGGGCTGGTCGCAGCGTTGGCGGCAGCGATTGGAGGGCAGGAGGCGGGCATAGTCGTCGGCGCGGTTGTGGTTGCGCTGATTGGCGGGCTGACCGGCGCGCTCCTCGACAGCCTATTGGGAGCCACCGTCCAGGCGATTTACTGGTGCGACCGGTGCAAGAAGGAGACAGAGCAGCAAGTCCATCGCTGCGGCACGCCGACGCGAAAGATTCGCGGGCGCAACTGGATGAACAATGACGTGGTCAATTTCCTGGCGTCCCTCCTCGGCGCCCTCATCGCCCTGGGAATCGGGGCGAATTTGGGATAATTTGGAAAAATTTTGGGATAATTGGGATAAACTTGCGGTTATCTTTGGCATATAGCGCTTGACAAACGCCCTCTGAGTGTGGTATGATATAACCACCTAGAACAAAAGTTCTAGGTGGTTTTGCATCGCACCCCACATCCTGCATCTTGTATCCTGTACGGAGGGACCTATGCGCAATAAACTCGAATACCAGGCGGATCAAATCGAGGCGGTGCTGGCGCGTCACAGCGCGCCGGGGCGGGTGGCCGGAGGGACGGTGACGCCGCGCTGGGTGCGCTTC
>JAFGOJ010000137.1 GCA_016926575.1 Anaerolineae bacterium
CTGCTAACAGTGGAACCCCGCGGCGTCGCGATGATGGACATGATCGAGGGCCACCCCCACTTCTTCCACCGCGGCCGCGTGCGCGTCGACACGGCCGACGGCCCGGTCGAGGCGTGGATCTATTGGGGACCAGAAGACCTGGCCGCGCAGTGTCCGCTCATTCCCAGCGGTGATTGGTTCGAGCGATGACCGGTTTGCTTCCCGTTTCTTTGCTTCCTTGACAAGCGCTCTGGAGGAACGCGAGTATGAACCCTGACCTTTCTCCCTTTGCCGTCGGCGCTCATCGCCCCATCTATCTGTGGGCCGGGCCCGGCACGATCCGCATGAACCGGCTCAAGTTCATGAACGCCCCCGTGGACGAGCTGGTTCACGAGCGGGCACACACCCCTGTGGGTGCTCGGCGGGTGTGCACAGAGGCGCGCTTCAATTGGGTCTACCTGACCTATGACTGGGGCTTTCCCCCCGAGGTCGAGCAGGAAGATTGGGAGGATTTTCGCAGCGCCGTGCAGATTTACCAAGCCGCCGGTGCGCGGGCCTTCGGCTACGTTCAGATGTCGAACTGCGTCTTCGATGGCAGCTTCCGCCAGAAGGACTGGTATGCGCTCGACCCGCAGGGCGAGCGCATCTACTACTACACCGGCCGCTACATGACCTGCTGGCGCCACCCGGAGTGGCTGGAACACCTGCGCGAGATGGTGCAGGGGATCGTGGCGGCGGGTGCCGACGGCGTCTTCTTCGACAATCCATGGCACGGCTCGCAACCGCTCCACGTCGGCGGGGCGTGGATGGGGCCGGCCGGCTGCTACTGTGAGCGCTGCCGGGCCGCGTTCCGCGCGGCGACGGGGCTGGAGATGCCCGCACTGATTGCCCCTGAGGTTGACGAGGTCAGCCGCCGCTACCTGCGCTGGCGCGCCGCTCAGGTGACGGAGGTGGTGGGGATGCTGGCGGCGTTCGCCCGTTCCCTGCGTCCCGGCGTGTTGGTCAGCGCCAACGACTTCGACGCGGTGATGCGCCCCAGCGCGCTCATCTACGGCATCGACCTGGTGGGCCTGGCCCAGGTGCAGGACGTGATGATGATCGAGGACTACGGCCTGCCGTCCAGCCGGGATGGCCACCTGGTCAACAACGCGCTGACGCTGCGCACCGCCCGCGCCCTGGTGGGCCGCACCGCGCTGAGCACCGACCCCTACGACAAGGGCATCGGGTTCGACGGCGTCTATCCCGCGCGCCGCTTCCAGCAGGGCATCGCCGAGGCCGCCGCCTGCGGCGCGGCGATGGTGGTCAAAGGGACGGAGTTCGTCGAAAACGGCGCGTTCACATTGCTGACGGCCGAGCCTTTCCAGCCGCAACGTCAAGCGATCGGGCGGATGCACCGCTGGCTGGAGGAGCACGCCGACCTGTACGTTGGGGGGGAGAACGGGGCCGTCGTGGGTCTGTACCACCCGGGTGAGGCGCTGTGGATGGCGTGGGACCGTTGGGCGCCGCTCTACTTTGGGGTGGGGCAGGCGCTCGTTGCGGCCGGCGTGGCGTGGCGCGTCGTCGCCGCCGGGGACGACCTGGGCGGGCTGGACGTGCTGTTCTGTTTCAGCGAGGTACCGGCGGAACCGTCGCCGGGGTTGCGGGTGATTCGGGTGCCGGATTTGCCGGGGTGGCAGGTCCCCCGGCCGTCGCTGCTGGCCCGCTCGCAGGCGGCGCGGGCGGCGGTCTCCGCCGGCGTGGGGTGGCTGTTCCAGTCCTACTTCCGCTACCGGTGGGCGCGCTGGTTGGGCGACCGTCTCAAGCTGGCGCACTTCTTCGCCCAATCGCCTTACTTCCGCCTACCGCCGCCGGCAGCGCGCCAGGCGCTGCTCGACGCACTGGGCGAACGCCCATACCCACGCGTGGCGGCGGGTTCGCCCGTGCTGGCGGAACTGTGGCGGCGGGATGGCGAGCTGCAAGTGCATCTGGTCAACTACGCGCCGGAGCCGCAGCGGGTGGTGGTCGCCTTCGCCGAGCCGGTCGAGGGAGACGTGCGCTCTCCAGATGGGCGCACGTGGTCCTTCACAGGCGCTCGGTTGGAGCTGGACCTCGACGTCTATGCGGTGGTGTGCGTGAGGGTGTGATTTTTTAACACTGTTATCTCGTTGCCGGGAGGGAGAAAATGAAGAAACGAATGCCTTGGCGAGTGATCGGTATCGTGGTCGCTATCGTGCTGGTGGGTGCGGCGGCGTACATCTTCTGGCCCGAGTCGCCCGACGTGAGCGGGTTGGCCGACGTGGCGGCGAATTACGACGTCGAAATCCTGCGCGATACGTGGGGCGTGCCGCACATCTTCGGCCAGACCGACGCCGACGTGGCCTTCGGCCTGGCCTACGCCCACGCCGAGGACGATTTCCTGACGATCCAGCAGACGCTGGTCGCCGCGCAGGGCCGGTTGGCCTCGGTCTACGGCCAGGACGCCGCGCCGAACGACTACATGGTTCACCTGTTGCGCATCGCCGACGTGGTCGAGGCGGGCTACGAGGGTGACCTGAGCCCCGAGGTGCGCGCCATCTGCGAAGCCTACGCCGACGGACTCAACCTCTACGCCGCGCACCACCCCGACGAGATTCTGTTGCCCGATATGTTCCCCGTCTCCGGGCGGGACGTCGTCGCGGGCTCGGTTCACAAGCTGCCTCTCTTCTTCAACCTGGACCAGGCGCTGGGCGAGGTGTTCGCGGACGAGCGGCAGAACACCGTCTCGCGCCGGTTGGCGTGGGACTGGCTGGGGGTGGGCAACTGGGTTGGCTCGAACACGCTGGCCGTCTCCCCGGCCCGTTCGGCGGAGGGGCAGACGTTCCTGGACGTCAACTCGCACCAGCCGTGGCAGGGACCGGTGAGCTGGTACGAGGTGCACCTGCACAGCGAGGAAGGCTGGGACGCCGTCGGCGGCCTGTTCCCGGGCACACCGGCGATCATCCACGGCCACAACCGCGACCTGGGATGGGCGTTCACGGTCAACAAGCCGGACCTGATCGACATCTACGTTCTGGAGATCAACCCCGACGATCCCAACCAGTATCGCTTCGACGGCGAGTGGCGCGA
>JAFGOJ010000138.1 GCA_016926575.1 Anaerolineae bacterium
ATGCGCAGCGCCGAGGGCTTCGGCTGCTGTGTCACCACCACGCGCCGGTCCTGGTGGGCGATGATCAGGTTCATCGGCCCGCCCAGGTTGGCGACCAAGTCGCGCAGCAGTGGCAAGCGCACGGCCCGCTGGTAGAAGCGCAAGTAGAGCAGCGTGTGCTCGTCGTCGACGGGGACGAAGGCGGCCATGACGCGGATGTCGTCGGAGATGCGGTTCTGCCACAGGTTGGGCATGAGCAACTGCAAATAGACTTGGCTTCTCTGACCCGCCATCTCCTTCTGCGTGCGTGGCGGCGTGCCGTTGTCGACGCGGTTGAAGACGTAGAGATGGAACTTGTCCTCGTCCTTCCACTCGACCACGGGGCCGTCGACCAACGTGCGATTGCCGCGCCCGATGGTGTTGTGGTGAACGAAGGGCAAGTGCACCACGTCGAGCTGGTTCTCGATCACGCGCGAGTAGTGCGCGTCCCACGGGTCGATGGCCTGCCCGTAGGTGAAGTCACCGCCCAGGTCGTCGAAGAAACGCGGTGGCTCCAAATTCTCCGGCGGATTCTCGCCCCACCAGATCCAGATGAAACCGTGCTCCTCGTGAGTGGGGTAGCTGTGCACCTTGAACCGCTCCGGCACCGGCGCGTCCTTCCCGTTGGCCGGGATGCGCGTGATCTTGCCGGAGGTGTCGTACTCGAAGCCGTGGAAGGGGCACTGGAGCCGTCCATTGTGCAACACCTTGCCGGCGCTCAGTTGGACACCGCGATGGGCGCAACGGTCCCACAGGCAACTGACCTGGCCCGTTTCGTCGCGCCAGAAGACGAGCTTTTCGCCCATACGCGTCACGCCGACGGGCTCTTTCTTGATCTGATCGGAACTCATGACTACGTACCATTGATTGCGAATCATTTTTTTCTCTCCCTCAAATAAATTTCTTCTTCGTTAAGTCGAAACGGTTGCGGACTCTCCCTTCACGCGCCGCGCCACCCACAACACGCCGCCGATGAGCCACGCCAGAACGAAGACCAGCAGGTACTCGATGATTGGGATGCGGATGATCTCGTTCAAATCGACCCAACGCCGCTCCGGTTGGGCGTACACCACCAGCGCGGCGACGACGTACACTCCCAGCAAGGCCCACCTGGCCCACTTCGGCAACTTCAGCCCGTGCATTTGGGTGATGACGAACACCCCGCCAAAGCCGAAGGCGAACATCGGCCATAGCCCGTTCCCCTGCATCACCGCCACCAGTGCGCCGTGTACCAGCACGGTCGCTTCCTGCACCAGCATCCACCAGCGGTTGACGTGGATGCGGGTGTAGAAGAGGCTGCCCTGCAAGAGCAGGAGGAACATGTAGAAGAAGCCGATCAAGTGACCGCTGGTATCCTCCATTGGATGGTACCAGAGGGTATAGACTGTGGCCCAGGCGAAGACGTAGCCGTGATACTGGCGCACGACGTCCATCGCGCGCTGCGGCAGGGGGGCTTTCTTGCCGAAGAATAGCCCGCGCCGCTTGTTCTCCATAATAAGGATCAACACCAGCATCAAAATGACCGAGCCCTGGGAGGTCCAGATCGATACGTCCTGCGCCAGTCCGTCGTACCAGACGTGGGTCTGGACGAAGTGCAAGATGATGAAGAAGGCATTGACGGCTAGGGCGATGAGGTTCAGCCGGTGCAAGCCGGGCTGGACGCGTTGGATGCGCTTCTGAGCGAGGTAGATCAGGCCCCAGATGGTGATCTGGTGGACGGCGTAGAAGCCCCAGGCGGTGATCCGGGCCCACGTGTCAGGCTCTGGCAGTTGCCAGTAGTACCAGGACGGGCCGGTATCCGGCAGAAACGGAATGCCTTCCAGACGCTGCCCGGCCGCCCAGATAATGGCGGTGAAGACCAGGCTGAAGGCAATGCCGCCCCACAAGGCCCATAGATCGGCGCGGTTGGATGATTGAGGTGACGATTTTCCAACTGACATTTTTTTCTCCTTTTTCATAAAATCTACTGCAAAGACGCAAAGAACGCTAATCGTTTTCGTGATTGCTCGCCCTGGGTCATTGCGAGGGCGCGTTAGCGCCCGAAGCAATCCCCAAGTCGGTGCATGGAGATTGCTTCGCTGCCCCTTCGACTGCGCTCAGGGCAAGCTCTTCGGGCGGCTCGCAATGACCAGGCTGAGCAGTTCCGCGTCTTCATACTTTCTTTACGCCCTTCGCGCCTTAGCGGTTAATGGGAATCGATCGATTTCCGCAATAAGTCCCGCAACGCGGTATCGAATTCCGCGAAGCGGAAGGTGAACCCCAGGCCCAAGAGGCGCTGCGGCACGGCGTTCTGCCCGTCGAGGAGCAGGGAGGCCATCTCGCCCAGGGCCAGGCGCGGCGCGAAGGCCGGCACGCGGAAGAAGGCCGGGCGGCCCATCACGCGCCCCACGCTTTTGGCGAAGGCGTTGTTCGTCAGGATGCCGGGCGAGACCAGGTTGAAGGGACCGTTGGCGGCCTGGTTTTCGATCAGGAAGCGCAGTGCCTGCACCTGGTCGGCGATGTGGATCCATGGGAACCACTGCCTGCCGTTCCCAAACGGCCCGCCGGCGAAGAGGCGGAAGGGCAGGAGCATCAGCGGGAACGAGCCGCCCTCCAGGCTGAGCACCACGGCGGTGCGGGCGACGGCCCGGCGCACGCCGAATGCTTCGACGGGGGCGGTGGATGCTTCCCATTCGACCGCCGTGCGGCCCAGGAAATCGTCGCCGGGCGGCGCGTCTTCGGCGAGGAGCTCGTCGCCGTGGGGGCCATAGTAGCCGATGCCCGAGGCCTGGACCACGACGCGCGGCTTGACCCGCGCCTGTTCGACCGCCTCGACCACGGCGCGGCCGGCGTTGAGACGGCTATCGCGGATGGCGCGCTTGTGCTCGACGGTCCAGCGCTGGCCGATCGTCGCGCCGGCCAGGTTGACGATCGCGTCGGCGCCGTCGGCCAGGTGGCCCCATCCGTCAGCCGTGCGCGCGTCCCACCGTTCGACGCGCACGCCGGCGGGCAGCCCGGACGTCTGCGCCAGGCTGCGGCTGAGGGCGATCACGTCGTGGCCGTCGGCGGCCAGGCTGGCGGCCAGCGCCTGGCCGATCAATCCCGTTCCTCCAGTGATGATTATGCGCATAGCGATATTACCTCCTCTTGCCTAACTCTCAGCTTCCCCGGCCACACGCCCCGGCAGAGGCGGGTCGGGGCTGACGATCAGTTTCTGCCAGGCGTAGGCAGTCACCCACACCATCATCAATGCGCCCGCCACCCCCAGCGACCAGGCGCCCAACCGGCCCAGCAGCAACCCGCCGGCGAGCGGGGCAATGACGCGCGTCAGGCTGTCGAGGGCGGCGGAGAGGCCCATCGCGCCGCCGATTTCTTCGGGGTAGATGGATTTGGTGACCGCGCTGTTGGTGATGGTGTTGAGCACGCTGCCCGCCAGAGACAGCGGGGCCAGGACCACCAACAGCAGCGGCACGTTGGGTACAATGGCCCAGGCTAGAAGGGCGACCCCCATCAGCGCAGAGGCGGCGAAGATGAGGCGGCGTTCCTCGAAGCGGCGGGTCAGCCAGCCGATGGCGAAGCCCTGTACCAGCACGGAGAGCATGCCCACGTAGGTGAGCACGTAGCTGGTCGACTGGTCGGTCAGTTGCAGGCGGTAGAGCGTGTAGAGGGAGAAGTTGGCGGTGAAGAGTGTGAAGGCCAGGTTGTAGAAGAAGCGGATGTTGAGCAACGGGCCGAAGCGCGGGCGGCGCAGCGCTTCGACGAGCGCGCGGGCGGTGAAGGCGCGGCGCGGGTTCTGGGCGGCGGCGGCGCGCTGCGCGTCGGTCAGCGACTCGGGCAGCAGAAGCACCACGCCGATCAGGTTGAGCGCGGCCAGGACGACGGCGACGAAGGCCGGGACAGCGTAGCGGGAGAGGCCCACGCTGGCGAAGAGGGCCTCGGCCGCGCCCCAGTTGCTCAGCGTGCCGCCGATGGCAGGCCCAATGATGAAGCCCAGCCCGAAGGCGGCGCCGATCATCCCCAGGCCCTTGGCGCGGTTCTGCTCGTCGGTGACGTCGGTGATGTAGGCGCGGGCCAGAGAGATGTTGCCGCCGGCCAGGCCGTCCAGCACGCGGCTGGCGAAGAGCATCGCCAGCGTGGCCGTGCCAAGGGTGAGACCGGTCGCGCCGGCGAGCAGGCTGCCCAACGGGGCGGCCAGGCCCAGAATCAGAAAGCTCACCAGCGTGCCCACGATGCTGAAGATCAGCAGCGGACGGCGGCCCAGCCGGTCGGAGAGCCGCCCCACGATGGGGGAGGCGAAGAACTGCGCCAGCGCGTTCGAGGCGACCAGGATGCCGGTCAACACGGGCGTCGCGCCCAACGTCTCGGCGTAGTAGGGCAACAGCGGCAGAAACAGGCTGTAGCCCAGCAGGTCGAGGAAGACGAAGCCAAAAATCAAGCCCAGGTGGTTGTTTTTGCGTGTCATAAC
>JAFGOJ010000139.1 GCA_016926575.1 Anaerolineae bacterium
GGAAGGGGTCCGGGGAAACCGCAGGTTTCCCCGGCGGGGTGCAGGGGCGGAGCCCCTGCAAAGTCATGGTAACCGAGTGTCGGCGGGTTTGAAACCCGCCCTACAAGGCCGTAGGCTTATTTTCGGAATAGTCGACGAGAACAAGGGAGGAAACGCTCATGGCAAGCCGTAAAACGGGACTCGGAAAAGGCCTCGGGGCACTGATTCCCATGGCATCAGACGCGAGCGACGCGAGCGACGCAAGCACCGCGGGCGTCTTGAGCGTGCCCCTGACCGCGATCCAGCCCAATCCGCACCAACCCCGCTCTCAGATACGGGACCAGGACCTGGTCGAGCTGGCGGCCTCGATCGAGGCGCACGGCATCATCCAGCCTCTGATCGTGAAACGGGAAGGGGACGGGTACTGCTTGATCGCCGGGGAGCGGCGCTGGCGAGCCGCCCGGCTGGCCGGCCTCCCCTCCGTCCCGGTCGTGGTCAAGGACGTCGCCCCGCAGCAGATGTTGGAGCTCGCGCTGGTGGAAAACGTCCAACGCGAAGACCTCAACCCGCTGGAAAAGGCCATCGCCTACCGCCAACTAGTCGACGAGTTCGGCCTGACCCACGCCGATGTGGCCAAACGCGTGGGCAAAAGCCGCGCCGCGGTCAGCAACACCCTGCGCTTGCTGGACGCCGCCGAGCCGGTCCAGGCGCGGCTGATGGAGGGCATGATCTCAGAGGGGCACGCGCGGGCGCTGCTGGGGTTCGAAACTCCCGACGCCCAGACCCTCGCCCTCAAGATCGTCGTGCAGACGAGCCTGAACGTCCGCCAGACGGAAGAGCTGGTGCGCATCGTCTCGCAACTGGAGGACGATGGCGCGCGCGTCGTCGCTCTAAAGACCATCCTGAGCAAAGGCCTGACGCTCCCAGAAGCCGAAAGCTGGGTCCACAAACGCCTGAGCGGCCAGCCGAGCGCCGGACAGCAGCCGCCCCCGCCCTCCCCCGAGGTGCAGGCGGTGGAAAACCGCTTCCGCGCCGCCCTGGGCACCAAAGTGCGCCTGGCCCCCAGCAAACGCGGCGGCCGGATCATCATCTACTATTACTCAGACGAGGAACTCGACACCATCTACGAACGCCTGGCCGAATCCTGAACCGTGCATCTTGCATCTTGTATCCCGGAGGTACTTATGCCCGACATTGAACCGTTCGCCATCGTGCGAGAAAAAATCGACCAGGCCGTGCGTATCCTGGAAGAAAAAGATGTCGACCTGTGGGTGACGTACGTGCGCGAGACGACCCAAGTCAAAGACCCGTGTATAGCCCTGCTCCTGGGGTTCGATCTGACGTGGCAGTCCGCGCTCCTGATCAGCCGGACCGGTGAACGCGTGGCCATCGTGGGGCGCTTCGATGCAGAGAACATCACGCGGACCGGCGCCTACACCTCTGTCGTGCCCTACGACCAATCGATCAGAGAGCCGCTGCGCGAGCACATCGCGCGCCTCAACCCGCGCACGATCGGGCTGAATTTCTCCGCCAGCGACCCCGCCGCCGACGGCCTGACCCACGGTATGTATCAGAACCTGGCGCAGATGCTGGACGGGACAGGCTACGTTGACCGCTTCATCTCCGCAGAAGCCGTCATCGGCGCGCTGCGTGGCCGCAAATCCCCCGCCGAGGTTGACCTCATCCGCGCCGCCATCGGCGCAACAGAGGACATCCTGCACGAGGTGAAAGCCATGGTCAAGCCAGGCATGACCGAACGCGAAATCGCCGACTTCGTCCACCAAACCATAGTCGAACGTGGCCTGGACGTCGCCTGGGAATACGAGGTCTGCCCCATTGTGTGTGCCGGGCCGCACGGCGTCTTCGGCCACGCGATGCCCAGCCACAACCGCACCCGCCGCGGCGCGCTGCTCCAGATCGACTTCGGCGCTAAACGCGCGGGGTTCGTAGCCGATCTCCAACGCACGCTCTACTTCTGCCATCCCGGCGAAGAACAGCCACCGCAGGAAATCCTGAGCGCATGGAACGCCACCCGCGCCGCCATCGAAGCCGCGCGCCAGACCCTGCGCCCCGGCGCGCGCGGCTGGGAGGTCGACGCGGCCGCCCGCTCAACGCTGGTCGAGTCGGGATACCCCGAATATATGCACGCCACCGGCCACCACATCGGCCGCAACGCCCACGACGGTGCGACCGTTCTCGGCCCCAGGTGGGAGCGCTACGGCACGTCCATCGACGGGGTGGTCGAAGAGGGAAACACCTTCGCTATCGAATTGGGCGTCTTCTTGCCCGAGTACGGCTACCTCGGCTGCGAGGAAGACGTTCTGGTCACCGCCGCCGGTGCCGAATACCTGAGCGAGGCTCAAGAGGCGATATGGCTGATCCACAAGTAGACCTCCAACCCGACCGCGTGCTGTTCAACGGGGCCATCTACACGATGGACCCGCGCCTTCCGCGCGCGTCCGCCCTGGCCGTCGTCGGCGGGCGCATCGCCGCACTCGGCAGCGACGACCTGAAAGCCGCCGCCGGCCCGGGAACGGACCGTGTCGACCTGGAGGGCCGCTGCGTCCTCCCCGGCCTGACCGACGCGCACATCCACTACACCTGGTTCGCCCGCGGCCTGCAAGACGTGAACCTCGGCGACACGACCACTCTGGAAGACGCCATGGCGCGCGTGGCACAACGGGCGCACACGACGCCCCCCGGCGAGTGGATCCGCGGGCGTGGCTGGGATCAAGAGGTGTGGGCCAACCGGCGCTTCCCCACCGCCGCCGACCTCGACCGGGCCTCCTCCACCCACCCCATCGCCCTGGTCGCCAAGAGCGGCCACGCGCTGGCCGCCAACTCGCTGGCGCTGGCGCAGGCCCGCGTCACCGCAGATAGGCCCGATCCCGCCGGCGGACGCATCGTGCGCGATGCCACAGGCCAGCCCACCGGCCTGCTGCTGGAAGACGCAATGGACCTGGTGCTCGAAGCCATCCCTGAGCCGGACGTGGAGACGATCGCCGCAGCGGTCGAGGGGGCCTTCGAGCGCGCCTGGCGCGTGGGCCTCACCGCCATCCACGACGTCGACCGGCTGGACGCCTTCGACGCCTACCAGCGGCTCCACGCACGAGGAACGTTGGGCTTGCGCGTGGTCAAGTACCTGCCCTCCGACATCCTCAACGCGGCCCTGGCGCTGCGCCTGCGTACCGGGCTGGGAGACGATTGGCTGCGCATCGGCGGGATCAAAGCCTTCGCCGACGGCGCGCTCGGCCCGCGCACGGCCGCGATGCTCGAACCGTTCGTCGGCGAACCCGGCAACCTGGGCATGATGACCCTCTCGCAGGCCGAATTGGACCATCTCGTCCGCCGGGCCAGCGGCGGCGGGCTGGCCCTGGCGGTCCACGCCATCGGCGACCGGGCCAACCGCGCCGTGCTGGACGCGCTGTCAACCGCCCAGCCGAGCACCCCACCCCTGCGCCACCGCATCGAGCACGCGCAAATCGTCCACCCCGACGACGTCGGACGATTCGCGGCACTGGGCGTCGTCGCTTCGATGCAGCCGATCCACGCCACGCAAGACGCCCGCATGGTCGACCGGTACTGGGGCGAGCGCGGCGCGAACGCCTACGCCTGGCGCAGCCTGCTGAACGCAGGGGCAGTGCTGGCGTTCGGCTCCGACTGCCCGGTGGAGGACATGAACCCGTTCCTGGGCATCCACGCCGCGGTGACGCGGGCGCGCAGTGACGGTTATGGCGGCCCCGACGGCTGGCGGCCCGAACAGCGACTCAGCGTCACCGAGGCGGTGTGGGGGTTCACGCAGGGCGCAGCCTACGCCGGCGGGATGGAGCAGGCCATCGGCTCGCTCAGTGCGGGCAAGTGGGCCGATCTGGCCGTGCTGGACCGGGACATCTTCACCTGCGATCCGGCAGCCATTGCCGAAACGCAGGTATTGGGGACGATGATCGCGGGGGAGTGGGTCTTCAGGACTTGAGCACGCGCTCGTCGCCGACGCGCTGCGTCACGCCCGTGGCATCCAGGTGCTCCAGCAAACCCTGGGCGTACTTGCGGCTGGTGTCGAACAGGTCGCGTGTCTGCCCCAGCGTGATGCTGCCGTGCTTCTGGACGTGCTCCCGAATCCGCTGCACCATCGCCGTGTAGATGGCGGGCAGGAACAGCACGTCGGGCGAGACCTGCACCAGATCGCCACGGTTCAAGAGAACGACGAGCACGTCCTCGCCGACTGCCGCGGCGCTCTCCTTCACCGAGGGCGGCACATAGGGGGCATTGCGGAAACGGGCCAGGAGCGCGTCGACGGCGCGCTGCTGTTCGGGGTTGAACCGAATCTGGTGCCCCGGCAGACGCACGGTGGCCCCTTCCTCGACAACGACATCCTCTTTGGATGCGCGCGCCATCAGACCGTTGAACGCGCGCGCTTCGAGGCGCAGGGCACTGCGCAGCGCCTCGCGCCCCATGCCGGAGCGCAGCGGGTAACGACTGTGGTGCGCCTCCAGGGCGTCGCTCATGCGCTCCTCCATCGCCGACCACCAGCCACGGGAGACCAACAGCCGGCCCGGCGCGAGCGCCTGCTCGGCGGCCAGCACGACCGCCTGACCGTCTGCCACGAGCGCGTCCAGCGCCTCCGGCGCAGCCTCTCCCAACCCCGACGCTTCCAACAACGCTTCCGCCGCCAGCGGGCCGTGGCGTTGCAGGGCCTGAGACAGCACGTCGACGGGCGTGCCCTGGGCCAGCGTCTCCAGGCGCTCGATCACCTCGGGGCGGAAGCGGCGGTGCTTGCGACCCGGGTTGGGGTCTACCACGCTCCCACCGCCAACCGTCTCTGCAGGCGATGGCGTGCGTACGATGAACCGATCTCCCCGCACCAACGGCAGCGGCGATTCTAATTCGAACTGCACCCAGCCCGAGTCGCCCGGCGCGAGCGCTTTCTCGCCCAGCAGGCGCACGCGGCCCAGCACCTCGGCCGAGCCGCAGAAGAACTTGAGATACGTGTTGTGTTGCAAGGGACGGCCCGCTTCGAGCAGGTAATCGAGCCGCACGTCGACCAGGATCGTGGGATGCAGCCAGTCGACCAGAGTCACCAGGTTACCCCGGTCGAGGTCGTCTTTGGAGACGCCCGACAGGTTGATGGCCACGCGGCTGCCCGGCAGGGCGCGCTGGATCTTCTTTTTGTGCGTCTGCAAACCGCGAATGCGGGCGCGGCGGTCCTGAGGCAGAATCGACACTTCCTGCCCCTTCTCGAACGCGCCGTCCAGCAGCGTCCCGGTGACGACCGTGCCGAAACCGCTGATGGTAAAGACGCGGTCGATCCACAAGCGGGGATGGCCGCGGTCGAGGCGCGGCGCGGTGTGCTCCAGAACGTCCTGCAGCGCCACGGCAAGGTCTTCCAAACCCGCGCCGGTGCGGGCAGAGACCGGGACGATGGGCGCGTTCTCCAGCATGGTCCCTTCCAGCGTTTCCATCACGTCGGTGGTGACCAGGTCGAGCCAGTCGGGGTCGTCCACCAGATCGGTTTTGGTCAGCGCGACGACGCCGCCGGGTATCTTGAGCAGGTTGAGGATCGCCAGGTGTTCGCGCGTCTGGGGCATCACGCCCTCGTCGGCGGCGACGACGAAGATCGCCGCGTCGATGCCGCCGGCCCCGGCGAGCATGTTTTCGACGAAGTCGCGGTGGCCCGGCACATCAACGATGCCCA